>JAGWUY010000184.1 GCA_028868255.1 Alphaproteobacteria bacterium
GCGCTGATCCGGTTGACGAAAAAACCGATTGGCTGGATGCAGCCAGGTTTGGCTTTGGAACGCTGAAATATGTGAGCCGCAATCAAACAGAAACAGCCAAGATGAACCTTGACATCAATGCATTCGAAGACGAAACGGCGTCCATTTTTTCGGCAGCATATGACAAAACAAGTAATACAACGTTTGCTGAACTGGCTTTGACGTCTTGGCGCATCGCTGGCCGTGGATATTTTGATGAAGCCAAGGCCTTGCGTGAAACGGAACCAGACGAGGCGCGGAAATTATTTGTCGCTATGGATGGCGTGGCCAAAAAAGCAGTGGGACTGCCGTTCAAGGCGCGCGTGACGGCAGCAGAGGCCACGACAGAGTGGTTGACATTCGCGGAATATCTCATGCTTTCGACCTGGTATCAATTTGGGGTGCTGAAATCTGAAGACGCGCAAAAAGGCAATGCCCACATTGATGATATTGAAAAGCGCATCATGCCACCCAAAATGTTAGCTGGCGATGGCGATCAAAAGTTGGATTATCTGCGCGCCAATCTAGTTTACACGCGCTTCAAAGTGAATGACAGCATTTGGAGCGACGAACAAAAATGGCAAGCCCTTGCGCAGGCTTTAAGCCTCGCAAGATCGGAAGCAATGAGTGCTAACAGCACGTGGCAGGAACAGGCCAAAGGCCTGCTCGACGAGTTGAGAACAGACGTGAATGATCTGACAGACGCACGGTGGAACGCGATACGCTCTGCAAGTGACAAACAACCTGAACGAAGTGCAGTGGCGTTGGAAAAAATTGTTGACGACCGACTTCGCCTCAAGCCCGTGATTTCAAACAATGACCCTTGGTTTGATTTATGGTTATTTGAGCGTTTAGCAGAAGCAGCCTCTTATCAGGAAAGGGCAGGTGAACCTGATGCGGCCGAGCGATTGCGATTGCGCGCGCGTGATCTCTATTTGCCTTACGCCGATGGCAAGGCGATTTCGGAATTGTCAGCAAAGCTGGCCGATGAAGTACGCGAGACTTGGAAATCCGTTTACGATGATCATCACCAAAAGCGCATTGATGTGTTGTATGCGTCCGCAACAGCGGCGGTTGATTTCGCCAAAGCCAGAACACTTTTTCATCAGGTCATTGATGAAGATGCGGATTGGGATTCAAAATTTGGATTGAATGAATGGGACCGCGTCTTCCGTGCTGGTGTGTGGATCAAATTGGCAGATCGACAAAAGCTGGTGGGAGATATGCAAGCTGCAGACTCTGAGCATGAAGCCTGCAAATTATTAGACCCGCTTGCTGGCACTTTCTCTTTGCAAGGGCAACAAAAAATATTTGCGCAAGAGCTCTGGCAAAAGCTGAATGCGTGTAAGGCAGGATAATCATGCGCTCATTGTTTTCAGGTTTTATTATCGCCATGATTTTCACCAGCTTTGGCCTGTTTGCTTTGGGCGTATTTGCAGCCAAGACTCTCTTTCGTCAGCCACCGTTGCGGTTCCAAGCAGGGGGCTATTCTTTTTTGGTTCCTGAAGGTTGGTCATGCGGGCGCGAGGGAACTGAAACAGTGTGCCATCCAAAAGAAGAGCCTTTGAAACGTCGAGCCCTGCTGGTGGCCACGGCAAAAATTGTAGGACCGAATGATAATTTGGATTATTTTCGCGCCTATCTTTCAACTCCAACAAAACCAGCCGGTACACCCGAAAAGCCACTTGTCGACGAGCTTCTGAGTCTCACCGCGATACATAAGAATGATCTGGACTGGGTGGTGGCAGAGCGTCGCAATTCAGAATTGCCGGGCTGGATTACACGGTATTTTGCTGTGCGCAGTGGAGCCCTTTCGGTTCTGTTTACCGTCAGCGGCAAAGCTGAAATCTATGGTCAAGTAAAGCCTGTATCAGATACCATGTTTCAAAATTTCTTCGTGCGCAAACTCTCGTGAGCGCGCGAACACCGTTCTAAACGCTTGAAATTCGAAATTTTCGGGTCTCAAATCCTTGCAGGCGGTATTTGCGGCGCGACTGCGAAATTGTCTGTGGCGTGGGCAGCGGATTGAACACATAACCGCGCCCATCTTCATCGACCAGACCGCGCAATTGGCTATCACACGTCAGCAGAGAAATTTTTTGACCAGCCAGCTCCATTATGTTTTGCAGGAAAGAGTAGAGCGGTGTTTTTTCGCTGCGCCCAAACACGAGGCCCTGTGGCCCATTGATCGCAGAAAGGGTGACACTCTTAAGCCCCGCTTGTGCGGCAGCAGCCAGCACGCCCAAATTCCACGCCACTGCAAATTCACCCTTCTGGCGCGGATCATTGGGGGCCAAGCACATGCGCAGGGTTTTAGGGTTTGCGGCAAGGCTTGCGCCATAAGGGTTCAGCCGCGCACCAATGCTGCTGGGGCCAAGGTGGTAAGGCGCTTTGCCAATCATGATTTTGGCAGAGGCAAAAACATGGGGCAAGCATTCCAAGGTCTGCATCACGGCGGCATCGCTGGCATCATGCACAATGGGGCAAATGCTGTGGGTGATAAAATCAAACACCCCCTGTGGCGGTTGCTTGCGATTCAGTTCGGTAAAATAGCTGGTCATGCCGCCGCCAATTTGCGCGGCAGGAAAATGCGCACGCGCCGCTTGCGCCATCTCTTGATAGCTGGGGCCAGCCGGGCGCCCATCGCTCGGTTGAAACGATTTGAGATCATGGCATTGCGTGACCACAATGCGTGTGGCCACCAGCCCCGCCTGCGCCATCGCTGCAGCAAAGGCACCAACTTCCATATGGGCCACGTCTAAGCACGGCAACACCAATTCGAGTGTAAAGGGCAAATGGGTGCGCGCCGCAATTCTCGCATAGGCCTTACAGAGATCATTGAGCGCAGGCCCGGCCTGCAATGTGCCAACCAGATGTGACGGGCCGAGAGTCGAAATCTCATCACACAGTCTCGTCGCCGCCACAGCGTGGTCGGGCGCAACAGCGATGCCAATTTCTGGCAGCTTGAGGGGGCGGGACACCACAAGTTCAGGCACAGCCTGCGCTGCTTTGGTTTTTGCACTGCCGGTCAGTGTCACAGTCACGCTTTGCTCAACCGTTTCGCCACCCTTCAACACATAGGGCCAGGGGTCAAGCAGCGAGCACACATAGGTTTTGAAGGAGGCATCAGTCCAATTGCGTTGATCCTCCATTTCATACTTGTGCCCCTCCATCACCACCTTGGCTTTGAGGCCGGGGGCAGGGGCATGTTCCAACGCGCGGATTTCAAAGAAGGGTTGCCCGGGGCTGATACAGGCGGGAAAGCGGGCCTTCTCAACTTTGCCATCCGTATGGGTGACAGTGACAGGCCGTCCTGCCACGCCGTTGATGGGATGTAAAACCACAAACCCCGTCCGATTTGTTTTGAAGTCTTGATTGGGTTTGGCCACCGCGTGAAAGCGCAGTTGGTCGCTACGGGCTGAAATCTCGCCCTTCGTAACTATCTTGGCCGCACCTTTTTGTGCCACGGCTTGAAATGTCACGGTGAAGCCATCACGGCTGCGTTTGGTTTCCAGCGATGTCACGTGCGCCGGGCAGGTGCCCCAATTCTCGTCACGCACCAGAAAAGAGATACCGCGCAAGACTTCGACGCCATCATAAAAGATACCACCCAGATTGCTGCCCACCACCTGCACCTTAAGGCGACCCGCTCTGAGCCAACAAAACGGTTTGTCCGGCTGGCGTATGCCGAAAATCACAGCTGGATCAGTTGTTTTTGCCATGGCCGCAAATCTCCCAATGGCAAAGCTTATACCCGATTCTGAATGGCCATCAGCCATAGTGATTGACTCAATATACCAGAAATGAAATGTTCGTCGCTTGGAGGACGCATGACAAAAATTGCTCTGTTCGGTGCTGGCGGCAAGATGGGGATGCGCCTGGGGGCCAACCTCAAAAACTCCAACTATACCGTTGCCCCGGTAGAAGTCAGCGAAGTTGGAAAAGCGCGCCTGCACGATGAACTGGGCTGGCAGGCCGCAGATGTGGACACAGCATTGATCGGCGCAGACATCGTGGTTCTGGCTGTGCCCGATACGGCCATCGGCAAGGTGGCCCATGCTATTGTAGATCGACTTGCGCCTGGCACCATGGTGATCGTTCTCGACGCAGCAGCGCCCTATGCGGGCCATTTGCCGGAGCGCAAAGACATCAGCTATTTCGTCACCCACCCTTGTCATCCGCCCATTTTCAATGATGAGACGGATATAAAGGCCAAGTTGGACCGCTTTGGTGGCGTGGCAGCCAAACAGGCCATCGTCTGCTGCCTGATGCAAGGGCCGGAAAGTGATTATGCCAAGGGCGAAGTAGTGGCTAAAACCATCTGGGCCCCGGTCATGCGCTCTCACCGCCTGACAGTGGAACAACTTGCTTTGCTTGAACCTGGCCTTGCTGAAACTGTGACAGCCTCATTGCTGGATGTGATGCGTGAAGCCATGGATGAGGTGGTGCGGCGTGGCGTGCCGGAACAGGCCGCGCGCGATTTTATTCTGGGCCACATGAACATTTTGGCCGCCGTGATTTTCAAGGAACAGCCGGGCGTGTTTTCTGATGCTTGCAACAAGGCTATTCAGTTCGGCAAGCCGGTTCTGATGCGCGATGATTGGAAGCGCGTGTTTGAGCCAGATGAAATTGCGGCCAGCATCAAGAGAATTACCTGATGTTGCGCGGCGCTTTGATTGGTTGCGGTTTTTTCGCAATCAATCATCTGCAGGGTTGGAAGAGTGCCAAAGGCGCTGAAATCATCGCCATTTGTGATCGCTCGCCCGAACGCCTGACACTGGTGGGCGATCAATTTGGCATCATAGCCCGTTATGTGGATGCGGCTGAAATGTTGGCCAAAGAGAAGCTGGATTTTGTTGACATTGCCACCACCGCACCCACGCACCGCTCACTTGCAGAAATGGCAGCAGCGAATGGCGTGGCGGTGATTTGCCAAAAGCCCTTCGCGCCAACGCTTGATGACGCCAAAGCCATCGTCGCGGCATGTGAAAAGGCCAAGGTGCCGCTCATGGTGCATGAAAATTTTCGTTGGCAATCGCCCATCCAGCGCGTGAAACAGGTGATTGATACAGGCGAAATTGGCGATGTGTTTTGGGGGCGGGTGTCGTTCCG
>JAGWUY010000185.1 GCA_028868255.1 Alphaproteobacteria bacterium
GTTCAGGCCCGCGCGTCCGAGCTGCTCAAAAGCAAAGTGGGCAACCAGCAAACCATGGATACGGCGACTGGCGCACTCCACGCCGCCAATGCGGCCGTAGACGTGGCCACGGCCAATCTCGCCACCGCCAATGCCCAAATTAACATATTACAAGCGCAGGCCAAGGCAGCTCAAAAGCAGTTGGATGAATTGGCGATCGCCGTCACCAAAGCCCAAATTGATCTGGACAACACACAAATTCGCGCGCCCTTCGATGGGATTGTGGCCAACCGAGCGGTCGAGCCTGGTCAATTTGTCGGCGCTGGCAGCCGCCTTATGGCACTGGTGCCCGTGCAAAATTCATATATTCTGGCTAACTTCAAAGAAACTCAAGTGGCCGCCATCCATCCTGGCCAAAAGGCCGAGATTGAAGTAGATGCGTTCAAAGGCGAAAAATTTGAAGGCGTGGTAGAAAGCATAGCGCCCGGTTCAGGTGCAGAATTCTCGCTGCTGCCGCCTGAAAATGCCACGGGAAATTTCACCAAGATCACCCAGCGCATACCAGTCAAAATAACTTTGCCTGCGACTGTTGCCGCCAAGATGCGCCCCGGCCTGTCCACCAACGTCACCATTGATAGCCGCGACACAGGCAAAAAGTGAGCGCAACCGCACCCTCGCCCGCAGCCTCCATCAATACGCCGTGGAACAAGCGCCACGTTGCGGCGTTCGTAATCATGATTTTCGGCATGTTCATGGCAATTCTAGACATCCAGATTGTGTCATCTTCACTGGCTGAAATTCAAGCTGGCATTTCCGCCAGCGCCGATGAAATCTCATGGGTGCAAACCAGCTACCTCATTGCTGAAGTGGTAATGATCCCTCTTTCAGGAACACTCACCCGTATTTTCTCAACACGCTATTTGTTTGTGATGTCGGCTGCCGGGTTCACGCTAATGAGCTTGATGTGTGCGCTCTCCTCTTCTATCAGTGAAATGATGGTTTGGCGCGCGCTGCAAGGTTTTGTGGGCGGAGCTATGATTCCCACAGTGTTTGCCACATCTTTCGCCATTTTTCCGCCTGATAAGCGTGTGGCCATCACTCCTATCATGGGTCTGATTGCTACACTGGCCCCAACCATCGGCCCCACTGTGGGCGGTTATTTGACTGATCTGTTTTCGTGGCAATGGCTGTTTTTGGTCAACATCATTCCCGGCATCATTGTCACTGTTGGGGCATGGGTGTTGATTGACTTCGACAAGCCCAACCTCTCGTTGATCGACAGTTTCGATTGGTTGGGCCTTGGTTTGCTCGCCGTATTCTTGGGCTCTCTCGAATATGTCCTGGAAGAAGGGGCCGCTGATGGTTGGTTGCAGAGCGCGGTCATTTTCCGCCTGATCATCACCTGCACAATTTCGGGTTCCTGGTTCTTTTGGCGCATGTTCACCAAGCCAAATCCGCTTGTAGACTTTTCAGCTTTCAACAATCGCAACTTCACGGCGGGTTGCCTGTTCTCTTTTACTATGGGCATTGGACTTTATGGCCTCACCTATCTCTACCCTGTCTATCTCGCCCGCATTCACCAATATTCAGCTTTGATGATCGGTGAAACCATGTTTGTAACGGGCGTTGCTATGTTTTTAACAGCACCCATTGCAGGCCGCCTTTCAACCCGGGTCGATCCGCGCATTATGATTGGCGGTGGCTTCATAGGCTTTGCAATTGGCACGTGGCTTGCGTCATACATTACCGTACAATGGGGCTTTTATGAACTTCTCGTCCCACAAATCCTTCGCGGCGTTTCGTTGATGATGTGCATGGTCACCGTCACCAATGTGTCCTTAGGAACCTTAGGCCCCATGCAATTGCGAGGTGCGTCGGGCCTGTTCAATCTCACGCGCAATTTGGGCGGCGCTGTTGGTCTTGCCATCATTAACACGGTGATGAACCAGCGCATTGATCTGCATCTCGCGCGCTTGCATGAGGCTGTGGCCTGGGGCCACCCTGCAGCAGAACAAACCCTGCAAAACATGACTGGCGCGTTTGCGAGCCTCGGTTCCGCAGCACCCGCTGTTGCCTTACGAAAACTAGCGGGTTTGGTACGCCAGCAGGCAACAGATATGGCCATCGCCGATGTGTTCTATTTGCTCACTTTGCTGTTCCTTGCCATCCTCTTGCTCACACCCTTGATGCAAAAGCCAAAGCCTGCCACAGGTAACAGCAGCGGTGCGCATTAAAACCGTCACAAAACTGTCATTTGAAATATTTATGGCGTGCTGATCTACTTGTTTTGTAAGAAAAGCGCCATGCACACTGTCATCATTTACCACAATCCCGAATGCGAAACCTCACGCAACACATTGGCACTGATACGCAATGCCGGGCTAGAACCGCACATTATTGATTACCGCGTCTCCCCGCCATCACGCACCAAGCTGGTTGAAATGCTCGCCCAGATGGAGATAAGCCCACGCGAGCTTCTGCGTGAAAAAGGAACCCCCTATGCCGAACTGGGATTGAACAATCCTGCACTCACAGCGAATGCGCTCGTCAATGCAATGATGCAACACCCCATCCTGATTAACCGCCCCATCGTGGTCACCGCGCACGGGGTTAAACTCTGCCGCCCCTCTGAATTGGTCTTGGAAATTCTGCCCACCCCACAACGCGGCGCGTTCACCAAGGAAGATGGCGAACGCGTGGTAGATGAGGCTGGCAACAGGATCATCGCAAAATGAATTTCAGCAACGCTCAAAAACTCGCAGCTGAAGCCTTGGGTTCACTTCTTCTCGTCGCAGCAGTTGTTGGTTCAGGCATCATGGCTGCCAATTTGTCAGGCGGCAACAACGGCGTGGCGCTTCTTGGCAACACCATTCCCACAGGCGCTATTCTTGTGGTTTTGATCACGATCCTTGGTCCCATTTCTGGCGCACACTTTAACCCTGCCGTCAGCCTTGTGTTTGCCCTTCGCCGTGAAATGGCCTGGCCCACAGCTGCGCAATATGTTTGTGCGCAAATCATCGGCGCTTGCGCGGGTGCCATTCTGGCCAATACCATGTTCGGGCTTGCGCCTGTTCAAGCGGCCACCACACTGCGCGGCAGCGGGCATCAATGGCTTTCTGAAGTGGTAGCAACTTTTGCTCTCATGGGCGCTATCTTTGGTGGCCTGCGCTTTAATCCCCCGGCCATTCCCTGGCTCGTGGGCCTCACCATCACCTCAGCCTACTGGTTCACAGCGTCAACGTCTTTTGCTAACCCTGCGGTCACCATTGCCCGCACCCTGTCAGATACATTTGCAGGCATAGCGCCCGCCAGCGCACCCGCCTTTATTGTAGCGCAACTGCTCGGCGCATTGTTGGGTCTCGCCTTTTGGTCATGGTTGCTCCGACCCAAGGCGGAACAAAACCGTTAACCCGGCAGTTCTAACCCCATCAAGTCAAATGTCTTAAAAATCATATAGAGATTTTCGGCGGAGAGATTTCCACATTTGAGATAGTAGCACAAATTTGTGAGATAATGTCTCGTCATTGGCGGTTGCGAAAGATCAATTCTCGCCTTTTCGTTTCTGGCAAATTGCATATTCCAAAAAATGAATTCTACATAGCGAAATGCTGTGAGTTCATTGGGATAAGTTTCGAGAAGCGACGGAGCCTTTGTCAGCGAGGCAGTTGAACGCAATTCATCTTTGGCCTTAGCAGCAGAAATAGCGATAGTTTTTGGCGGCAGACAATGGTGTGGAACGAAGAAACCTTTTTTTGACAGTTCTAAGGCTCGGTCTTGCGAAAGTAAAAATATATTCGCCACTGGTTTGCAATGATTCAGGCACCACAGCAATTGGCCTGTCAATTTGAGAGCGCTTAAAGCCCCTGCATAGTTGGTAACAGGATTCCATTTGAAGTCTGTGGGTGGGCCTTCATTGTCCCAAACCCTCATCTTAAGATCGCGGCCCCAGATGCTACTTGTCTTAAGCCACAGTTCATAACTGTCATTCACTGCACGCGGTGCAAAGAGGACATCAAGACCCAGAGTAGCCATTTGTCGAATGACGAACAATTTGAAATGGAGTTCAAATTGCGTTTTGTGATTTAGAAAATAATAAAAACCACCCTTTGGAACCTGCATCCCCGAATCCCCAACCTTCAATGTTTGAATTTGGTGTGCGGGGGAAGGTGACCGTCCATCACATCATTAAATGCAGGACAGTATCTAAAGATGCAGCAGCGAATTCTCAAACAATTTTGTTTGCACGTCTGCCGGAACTTCGCGTTCCGCAGGCTTGCTGCCATTAGGATGCACAAAGAGATTTTTGACAATACTTTTCTGGTCAAAAATGGTCACGGCAGGGCTATCCTCGGGCCGAATGAGTGAACTCAGTTCATCGAGAGACAGTTCAAAATTTATTTCTTCAACATCAATCAATTTTCAAACCCCACCGACACTGCCCTGTTGCGGGCAAAATTCTGCCGCAAATAGGACAAAGTCAAGTAAAAACGAGGAGTCAATATTCTGCATTGGCTCCACTCTTTGTCTGCATTCCCAATAAGTTACGGCGACAAGATGATCTATCAGCGACATTTTTACGACGAGAGGCTTAAAATTGGGTTGCAAATCGAGTTCCAATCTTCTTAAGCCGCTTCCACCACCAGCCGCATGCCGTTGACGCCCGTCACCTTCACGCGCGCACCCACCGGTAAATCCGGCCCATCCACATCCCACAACGTGTCTTCGGATTTGATTTTGCCCGAGCCATTGGTGATAGCGCTGTCCAGCACAAAGCTTCGCCCCACCAAGCCTTGATGGCGTTGGTTGAGATGCGGCTGATCACTTTTCATGTGGCGGCTGCCCATAACCATGCGCCAAGTAGCCAACACCAGCACAAATGAAAGGGCAGCAAAGGTTAAAATTTCGCCTGCCCAACTAAACGCAAAATAAAGATCGAGCAGCGCCGTCAACGCGGCCGCCGCCGCCAGCCAAAGCATGAAAAATCCCGGCATGGCCAATTCGGCCAGCAGCAAGATGCCAGCCACACTCCACCAGAAATAAGGGCCCATAAAAGGAAAGAGTTGATCCATATCAACGCTCCTTAGGTGCGCGGAACGGGTGGAACAATGGGTGTGGCCCGCTTCGGTGACGCT
>JAGWUY010000186.1 GCA_028868255.1 Alphaproteobacteria bacterium
CTCCTAGTGGTTTTTACATTCATTGAGAGTTGGGCACTCATATAAATTATTTTGCATTATCGGCTAGCTCTGGTGGAAATGGACTTCCTAGAACCTCTAGAATTTTTCCTGCCCACATTTTAGCTTCTTGTAACTTTGTGCGAACAAGTGAGATTTCCCTAGCACATGAGATGTGGAGCACCTCGGTTGGATAAATCTCTAGCATTTTTTCTGCCCTTTGAATGTTGGCGTCAATCTCCTTTCGGAATTGCTTGACCTCTAACATGTAAGCTTCTGTCGACTCCTTCACGTCTATTTCTGATTGTTCAATTTCACCCATAAGAATTATTGTCTTAAATGCCCAGATCTCAAAGAACGTGACTGTATTATTGCACAACCAATTGCCCAACTCAAAAAGCCATGTGAATAACTTCCTTTGCCTAGGCTCACCCTAGGCTCCTTCAAGGCTCAAAAATGTGCTCCATAACAGCGTTCAATGATTTCAACTGCTTAGAAGCAACGACACACAGACGGACTACTCCGTTGGTCTTTTACGTTACTGATTTTATTTGGAATTATAAAATGGCGACTAAGCTCTGACTCTGCCTGTCAAGGTTCGAATCCTTGTCCCCCAGCCAGCTTCAAGTGGCCTAAACATCGCCAGCACAATGCAAAATGGGTGGCCTGCCATTGCACACCACCCATTTCAAAAGTTTTAATAAGTTAAATTAGTTCTTGCAGACCTTTAGCATGGCCATGGCTTGTTCTGCGCGGCCCTTGGTTGCATAAACCTTTGTGCCGACATCAATCATCATCTTGCCATCGGGCTTCTTGCTATCAACCATGCACTTGCGGGTCTTGGCATCTTGTTCAACATAAAATCCAGCCGCCGTGGCAGCCACGGCAGCGGCCGCTGGCTTGGTTGCTGGGGAAGCAGCAGCCGCAGGCTTTGTTGCTGGCACAGCGGCAGCGGCCGGCTTAGCAGCAGCGGCTGGCTTGGTTGCGCAGGCCTTCAAGGCGGCCATAGCTTGTGAGGCGTTGGCCTGAGACGCGTAGCTCTTTGTGCCAGCATCCTTCATGGCTTTGCCATCAGGCTTTACATTGGTCACGCTGCATGCCAGTGTCTTAGCATCTTGGGCAACATAAAAAGCGTTCGCTGAAGTAGCTGCAAAGCTGGATGTGCTGATTGCGCCAATCACGAAGGTGGTGGCAATAAATGTGCGGATCATAATAAATTTCCTTTTGATTGAATGTTGCGATCGATCAATCGCCACGAGTGCATCAAAACGATATAATTATGTCAAAAACGCGCTGTCTTAATGACATTCTTGTAAACTACGTAATGATTACAATCATTTAATTTATGCTACGGCTCGGTGCAGCGCACATTGCTTCCACAAGCCATCAAGCGATTGCACCAACGCTGCAATGTCAGAATCGCTGTGCTGTGGGTTGGGGGTGATACGCAGACGCTCCGTACCGCGCGCCACGGTGGGATAGTTGATGGGCTGAATATAAATGCCGTGATGATCCAGCAAATAATCGCTAATCCATTTGCACTTGGTGGCATCGCCCACCTTGACTGGAATGATGTGGCTTTCATTGGGCATGTAAGGAATGCCAATAGCATCGAGCCCCGCCTTCACGCGTGCCACACGTTCTCGCAGCCGCGCCCGCTCAAACTGGCTCACCTTCAAATGTTGAATAGCCGCGCGCGCGCCCGCGGCCACGGCAGGTGGCAAGGCCGATGAGAAAATAAATCCCGAGGCAAAACTGCGCACATAATCACATAGCGCAGCACTGCCAGTGATGTAGCCACCCACCACGCCAAAGGCCTTGGCCAGTGTGCCTTCAATCACATCGACGCGGTGCATCACGCCTTCGCGTTCGGCAAGCCCTGCACCGCGCGGGCCATAAAGCCCCACGCCATGCACTTCATCCAAATAGGTGAGTGCGCCATATTTTTCGGCGAGATCACAAATGTCGGCAATCTTGCCGAAATCGCCTTCCATCGAATAGACCGATTCAAACGCAATGATCACGGGCTGCTGGCCACTAATGCGCTTCAAATGCCCTTCAAGGTCATGCATATCATTATGCTTGAACACATATTTTTCTGCGCGGCTGTGGCGAATGCCTTCAATCATTGAGGCATGATTGCCTGCGTCCGACAGCACGACACAATTGGGAAAGGCATTGGCCAAAGTGGAAAGCGTTGTCCAGTTCGACATGTAGCCGGAATTGAAAAGAAGCCCAGCTTCCTTGCCATGCAGATCAGCAAGCTCTGCTTCCAGTTCCACATGATAATGATTGGTGCCAGAAATATTGCGGGTGCCGCCTGCGCCTGCGCCGCATTTATCAATCGCCTCATGCATAGCGGCAAGAACCTTGGGGTGCTGACCCATGCCCAAATAATCATTCGAGCACCAGATGGTCACATCTTTCAACTCACCATTCACATGGCGCTTGGCTTTGGGAAAATGCCCGGCCTGACGTTCCAAATCCATAAACACGCGGTAACGGCCCTCGGCCTTAAGCGTATCCAACTTCGCCTGAAACTGGCTATCAAATCTCTTCAACTCAATTCTCCAAACGCCTGCTTGCAGGGGGTTTGGCGTGTTCCCGCCACTTGTGCCACCTGAAGACCCGCTTATCCACTATCTTTCGCAAATGCGAAATGCGCGAAAATCACGCAGCCCCTCAATCTCAAAATGCGCCGACTCCCCGGCGCTAGTTCCTTCCTTTAGTTGAAAGCGGCAATCCAACACATTGATTTGAATCAATGTTCCAGTCTGACGGCTTGTAGGCTTTAATCGTGATAATTCAGTGGCCATAGCCAACCTGAAAGAATAGAACACCAACCAATCAACCGAGCATAACCATGACCATCAATTTCATCAAACTGGCAAACCTCGATACCGCACAGCGGCAAAAGCTCATGCTGCGCGCAGAATCAGACCTTTCGACATTTGAAAGCAAAGTGCGCCCTATCATTGACGCCGTGAAACATGAAGGTGACGAAGCCTTGGTCCGGTATGCTCAGGATTTCGACAAGGCCCAGATTCACGCCCAAGAAATTGCAGCGACAGAGGCAGATTTTGTGCACGCCGAAAAATCGCTCGACCCGCAAGTGCGTGAAGCCCTGCAATTTGCCGCCAGCAACATTCGTAAATTTCACGAGGATCAAAAGCCAGAGGAAATGTGGTTGCATGAAATCAGCCCCGGCTCTTTTGCGGGGGATAGGACAACGCCGATACCATCTGCCGCCTGTTATGTGCCACGCGGCAAAGGCGCGTTCCCGTCGTCGGTCTTGATGCTGGCGATCCCCGCTACTGTCGCAGGCGTTGAAAATATCTGTATTATCACCCCTCCCGGCCCCAATGGCAAAATTGATGATGCCACTTTGGTGGCCGCGCGCATGGCAGGCGTTTCCAAAGTATATAAAGCTGGTGGCGCACAGGCCATTGCCGCAGTGGCTTACGGCACACAAACCATTCCGCGCATGAGCAAGGTTGTGGGGCCTGGAAGCCCTTGGGTGGCGGCCGCCAAACGCCTGTTGTCACATGTGTTGGACACAGGCTCACCCGCTGGCCCGAGCGAAGTGGTGATTTTTGCGGATGACACCACGTCAGGCCGTCTCGCAGCCCTCGATCTTTTGATTGAAAGCGAACATGGCTCTGACAGTTCGGGCTATCTCGTCACGCCATCGCGCCGCGTGGCCGAAGAAGCATTAGCCGCCCTGCCCGAGCTTTTGAAAACCATGTCCCCCACGCGCGCGGGCTATGCGAGTGATGTTCTTTCTGGCGCTGCTGGCGGCATTGTGTTGGCGCGCGATGAAGATGATGCAATTGCCTTTTGCAATGAATATGCGCCAGAGCATTTGCAGGTGTTGGCCAAAGAGCCATTTCAATATCTGGGCCGGCTGAAACATGCGGGCGAAATTCTGCTGGGTGAACATGCACCATCTGTATTGGGCAATTATGTGATCGGCGCGAACCATGTGTTGCCCACCTCAGGTTGGGCGCGCACAGCGTCCGCCATTTCGGTGTTTGATTTTATGAAACGCACTTCAATCGCCTACGTCACCTCCAAGGGCTATGGCGAATTGTCAAAACACGCCCACACCCTGGCAACTTACGAAGGTTTTGATGCTCATGCCAAAGCCGTTTCAAACGCGCGTTTCGTAAAATAGGCAACGCGCCTTTTGCTACGGCCATCCTTGCTGCGCAACCGAGACCAATTTTAGCTCCACCAAACTGTATCGCTGACCAGTTGGCAAAAAAATTGCGACCTCAACTCTTGAAACGCCCATATTAAGATATATCTTAAGACATGTCGTAACGAGAAAGGACGAGTTAAATGAACACCGAAAACACGCAAGACAATGCAACCAATCATAATCAAAACAAGGGCTTCGGCCAGAATTCTCACCACCGCGGCTTCTATCGCGGCGGCCCGAATATGAACTGGGCCACCTCCCCCGGTTTCCACCCCGGCAAATTGGCGGCCGTGGTCATCAGTACGGCAATTTTCCCACCCTTGGGCTTGGCAGCACTGGCCTATTTCCTGTGGAACAGCCGCAGCCATTACTATAATAGCCAAGGTGGCCCCGCCGCCGCAGGTGGCCATTGTGGCCGCAGTCATCATATGCGCCACCGTGGCTTTGGCATGATGCGCCCGACTGGCAATGCCGCCATGGACGAACACAGCGAAAAAGTGCTGAACGACCTGGCCGAAACCCGCCGCGCCTTCTGGGACTATAAGGCCGCCGAAAAGGCCAAGCGTGATGCGCAGGCTTTCGCTGATTTCCAGTCCAAGGCCAAGGAAACACCGCCCACCAAGAGCGATGATGCCTCATAATTTCTTGCCCCCACACAAATTGCCCCTGTGCCGGCCCTTCGGCGCAGGGTATTCTGCCGCCATGTCGCAAGAAGATGAGAATGAAACCTGTGACCCCAAATGGGGCTGGAAACGCAAGCCAGAGGCTTGGGGTGGCCCACCCTTGATGCGGGCCATGTTGCGCCCGCCGTTTGGCCCCTTTGGCGGCAAGGGCGGCCCCCGCGGCCCACGCATGTTCGGCCAAGGCGATTTGCGCCTGCTGTTGCTGGCCCTGATTGCCGACAAGCCGTCTC
>JAGWUY010000187.1 GCA_028868255.1 Alphaproteobacteria bacterium
CAGACCTTTGGCGCCCTTGAACCATTGGCCGCCCACCAATGCTGTTTTGGCAATATTGGGCACCGGCCCCTTCGAGAAGTTGATGTTGCCAACCACCGAGCTGTAATCAGTGGCCTTCAACGCATCACGCACACTTGCCGCATCAAGCGGATTAGCAGAATTGCGCAACGCATTGATGGCGACTTCAAACAGCGAGTGCTTGAAAGCCAATGGCATGGTCCAGGGACGGCTTGTCGTCTTTTCATACTCATCCGCCAGTTCCTTCGACGTCTGCTTGGTGAGGCCAGACGAGAAAGGATGGAATGGCGACCACCACACTTCCGTGGTCAAGCCTTCACCGCGATCACCCAGTGCACCAACGGCTTGTGGGAATTCCAGCGCCTTTGGCATGGTCACAACCTTGGGCTTGAAACCCTGTTGTGCTGCTTGCGACCAGAAGTTTGCGAACACGGGTGGTGGAACCACACCCGTGAGAATTTCTGCACCCGCAGCCTTGAAAGCTGCAATCTGAGACGAGAAATTTTCTGAACCCATGTCAAAGCGACCGGTATCAACATAGTTGAACACGCCCGCACCCGGGAAGCCCAGTTTCGCGTCACCAAACGCATTACCATCTGCATCGTTGGGCCAAAGCGTTCCGACAACGCCATTGTTGGGCTTCAGCTTCCACATGGCGTGTGAAACGGCAATCAGGTCCTCAAGCCCCCAGAAGAAGTGATAGGTCCAGTTAAAGCCCTTCTTCGGATCGCCACCGCGACCGAAGAAGTGCGGCTGCCAAGGCGTGTCATTGGTGAGGCAAGGCACTTCAGCGAGTTCGGCCGCACTGGCCGCGGGATTGGTGGTTTCTGGTGTGGCTGTTGCCAGCAGCAGATTGACCTGGTCGCTGTTGATCAGCTCGTTGGCGACTTCCGCTGCACGGCTGGGGTTGGATTGAGAATCCTTCACTACAAATTCGATGGCATAGGTCTTGCCACCGGCTTCGATTTGGCCACCCGTTGCTTTCATCACTTGATCAATGGCGAATTGATCAGGTTCCGCGAAAATCGAGAGCGGTCCGGACTGCGGCGACACGAAACCGATCTTGATGGTTTCGGACGCATAGGCTGCGGGTGCGAACACGCCGCCGCCAACGGCAGTTGCGGCAAGTGCGCCAGAGCCTTTGAGTATTTGTCTGCGATTGAGTTTCATTTTAACTTTCCCTGTGTGTGATCAGCCGATTGTGACGCGGTCCCGACGAACGATGGAATCGGGTGCACCCTTCTTGTTGGGCTGAAGTTCAAAATCGAATGTGATTTCATTGAATGGCCCATCAAGACCCAATTCTGCGATGCGGGTCTTGTCCTTGACGCGGTGCACATCGGCAACAAGCTCATCGCGGGTGGCGAAGGCAAAATCGTCATAGGTCAATGGATCGCCCGCCAAATTGAACTGTGTTGTCAGCTGGCGATGACCCTTGGCCGAAACGAAGTAGTGCACATGTGACGGCCGGCTTGCGTGGCGACCAAGCTTCTTGAGGAAAGTCTCGGTCGGGCCGCCGGGAGGGCAACCGTATCCAACGGGCATGATTGTCCGAAAGGTGTAGCGGCCATCCTTGTCAGTGCGAATACGACGGCGCAAATTGTATTTCGATTGTGAGGGGTCAAAGTGCGAATAGTTCCCCATGGAATTGGCATGCCACACATCAACCACGGCATTGGCCAATGGCTTTCCATTGGTGCTTGTGACGCGGCCCGAGACCATCAGAACATCGGCTTTGTCTTTTCCATCATCGAGACGCGCATAGCCATCGGAGATGGGTGCGCCCGCAATGTAAAGCGGCCCTTCAATGGTGCGCGGGGTACCGCCTTTGAGTCCTGCCTTTGCATCAGCCGCATCTTGCAAGAGGTCAATGAAGTGTTCGATGCCGAGGCCTGGGGTGAGAAGTCCTGCTTCATGACCCAAGCTGCCGAAGTAAGACACAGCAGTCCACGCCTCGTCTGGTGTGATCTTGAAATCCTGCATGGTCTTGAACAGGTCGAGCAGGATGCGGTTGGTGATGGCTTGCAGCCGCTTGTCACCCTTTTTGTCACCGAGGCCACTTGCCTTTTTGGCCAGCGACTTCATGGTTTTTTCATCTACTTTTGTTGGTGGCTTCTTAGTCACGCGTTTTGCCATTGGATCCTCCAGATTTGCTATGTGTCATCATCCCGTATGGAAGACGGGTGACGGCAGAGTGCCGTCACGTCCATTTTCATGAACGGGAAGAAGGGGAGTGATGTGAGGATGTCATGCAGTTCGCTTGCGTCCTTCACGTCGAAAACAGAAAAATTCTCGTACTTGCCAGCAATGCGCCAGAGGTGACGCCATTTTCCTTGCTTCATAAGCTCTTGCGCTCGCGCCTTCTCAGCAGCGCGCAATTTCTCGAAAGCATCCTTATCCATGCCTTGCGGCGGCGAAACGACCATATGCACATGAAACAGCATGGCTCAGGCGCTCCCTTGTTTGAGCGCGGCAACGGGCTTCAAAGAACGAGTCTTGTCCCGCCGATAATGGGCCAATTTTTCTTCATCAATATCAACACCAAGGCCCGGTCTGTCCGGCACGGCGATTGCAAAATTGCTGTAATTTGGACGTTGTTGAACAATGTCATCTTTCAAAAGCAACGGTCCAAACAACTCAGTGCCAAACGGAAAGTTCTGGGGCAGAGATGCGAAAGCGTGTAGCGATGCAATCGTTCCGATTGTGCCTTCCAGCATCGTTCCGCCATAAAGCGCTAATCCTCCAGCTTGGGAAATTGCAGCCACAGACTTCGTCGGTAAAAGCCCGCCAGCCTTGGCAATTTTGAGGGCTACCACATCAGCACCATGATGTTTGCCAAACATAAACGCATCCTGTGGCGTCGCCACGGCTTCATCAGCCATGATCGCCACATCAAAGCGAGAGGCAAGGCGTACCATACCTTCATGGTTGGCTTTTGGCAGGGGCTGTTCTATCAGGCTAACGCCGACCGCTTCCAGCGCCGCAATGGCGCGGGTGGCTGTCAGTTCATCCCAGGCTTGGTTGGCGTCGATGCGCAAGGTTCCGCGACCAGCAATGGCTTTCGCAATCTTTGAGACATGCTCGATGTCGTTCTCGACGGCCTTGCTGCCAACCTTGATCTTGAAGCCACGGTGCAGCTTTTGGGATAAAACGCGTTCTGCTTCTTCAATATCCTTTGCAGTATCGCCAGACGCCAGACCCCATATGCATTCCATTGCAGCGGTCTGTCGGCCACCTAGCAATTGATGCACCGGCACCCCAAGGGCCTTGCCCGAAACATCGTGGAGTGCAGTTTCCAAGCCGGATTTCGCGAGTCTGTTTCCCACCACATGACGCTCAATTTCGGCCATGACAGCGTTCACATTACGTGGATCCATGCCAATAACGATGGGAGATATGTAAGTATCAAGCGCTGACTTGATGATCTCAGGCGACTCTTCCCCATAGGAGAGCCCGCCAATCGTTGTCGCCTCGCCAAGGCCTTCGAGTCCGGCATCGGTCCGCAGCCTGAGGACAACAAGGGTCTGCTGCATGACGGTCTGCCGCGCCAGTTTGTGGGCGCGGATTGTCGGCAAATCGACAAGAATGGATTCGAGCGAAATGATCTTCATGACGGCGTACTTCATCCAACGGTCCCGCAAAGTCCAAGATTGACTTGGTCTGGGATAATACCCTAGGGGTATGATATGGACTTGAAGCAGCTGCGATACTTCAGTGCTGTGTGCGAAGCGAAAAGCTTCGTGCATGCAGCCGAACGCATCAACATGGCGCAACCGCCACTCAGCCGCGCAATCCAGAACCTGGAGCAGGAAATCGGTGTGACCCTGATAGACAGGACCGTCAGACCACTGGAACTCACAGAAGCCGGACGTTTCCTTTACGAGCAAGGTCAGCGCCTGTTGCAGCGCGCTGACGAGATCAAACAATCCACACGAGCGCTTGGCAAAACCCGGCGCCAATTCTTCAATATCGGTTTTGTTGGTTCAACGCTCTACGGGTTTCTGCCCAGTATCATCCGGCGTTTCAAGGCGGAGTTTCCCGACGTGGAAGTGGGCTTGAGTGAAATGATCACACTTCAGCAGCAAGAGGCGTTGCTTGCACGGCGCATTGATGTTGGATTTGGCAGGCTGGAACTAGGCGAACATCCAGACATTGTGCGGCGCACCATCCACAATGAGCCATTGGTCCTTGCTGTCCCTAGAGAACACGCACTGCGCAGCGCCTCAACGGTTTGGCTTGAGCAGGTCGCCACAGAGCCCTTCATACTGTACCCCAGCAAGCCCCGACCGAGTTTTGCTGACCAGGTGCTCGACCTGTTCACAAGACATAAACTGAAGCCAAAGGTCGTGCTTGAGGCAAACGAAATCCAAACAGCGCTGGGACTGGTGGCCGCAAATATCGGTGTAACGCTTGTTCCGCAATCGGTGTCACGCTTGCGGCTCGGTGATGTTGTTTTTTTGTCGCTGGCAGATTCTGAAATCCTGTCGCCCGTCATTATGGGATTTCGGCGCGACAACGACACAGAGCTGCTACGCGCCATCATCGGCTATGCCGAACTTGAACTTCAACACGCGAACTCAGACAAGCCGGCGAAGAAAACTTCAACATTGAAAGTTGGGAGATAAACAGTTCCATGAAATCCTTTCTGAGCGGTGACGCCTACATCAACTTTGAAGCCACAGAAATTAGGCCAGATCGCAAGACGCTCGTCTTTGTCAACTCTCTCGGAACTGACTTTCGAATTTGGCAGGATGTCGCGGCGCAATTGAGCCCTACCTTCAACATTGTCCTTCACGACAAACGTGGACACGGACTTTCAACACTCGGCACCGCTCCTCACAAAATTGAAACCCATGCGCAAGATGTTGCAGCACTCATGGACATGCTCAAAGTGAAGTCGGCGATTGCGGTCGGTCTTTCCATCGGCGGCCTCGTTGTGCAATCACTGTACCACTCCAGACCAGATCTTGTGTCAAAACTCGTCATCAGCAATTCGGCGGTCAAAATTGGAACAGAGCAATCCTGGGGCCAGAGAATAGCAGCCGTCCAGAGTAATGGCATTGAAAGTCTCGCCGACACAGTGAT
>JAGWUY010000188.1 GCA_028868255.1 Alphaproteobacteria bacterium
GCTCTCGATCACGACGTCAGATATTCCCAAGTCATCTGAACTTCCGATTTCAGTGCTACGATCAAAAACGATCTCTATGTGCAAACCGTTGTGCACAAACAAAAGGGTGTCATTTCCATTTGTCTTTCCCCAACCCAAAGCTTGGCTGGCATCTTTCAGCAGGGTCGTACTAAAATTTTTGAGAGTGCTCCAAGAGCCAATTCTCAAGGGTACAGCTTCATCAAGGAAGTCGCGAACCCAAGAGATAACTTTAGCGCCATGATCAGCATCATAACTCTTGCCTTTTGCATGGCCCAGAGCATCAGTTCCATAGAGCGCGTCGTAGAGCGAGCCCCAGCGCGCATTGGCAGCATTCAGTGCAAAGCGTGCATTGTTGACTGGCACCACCAATTGCGGCCCTGCAAGCTTGGCAATTTCATCATCCACATTCTGCGTGACGATTTCGAAGTCGGGGCCTTCTTCGCGCAAATAATCGATCGATTTCAAAAAAGTCTTGTAGGCGGCCATATCAAGATTGGCCCCATGGGCCTCGTTCCAGTCATCAATCTGCGCCTGCAACTCATCGCGCTTTTTCAGCAGGGCGCGGTTTTGCGGGGCCAGATCGTGAATGATGCTGGCAAAGCCAGACCAGAACTGATCCTCACTGATGCCGGTGCCCGGGAGGGCTTCTGTCGCCAAAAAATCAACCAGCTTGGCATCAATTTTCAATCCGTTCTTGGCAATCATTTTTCGCAGTCCTTGGTAAGTTTCTCAGCAATAATCAGCTTTGGGCCTTGAAACAAGTGCGCCATTCCATTTAGATTGAGGGCAGCGAGGATCATTATGACATTTGATTATATCATCGCTGGTGGTGGCTCTGCGGGCTGCACACTGGCAGGTAGACTCAGTGAGCAACAAAATGTAACTGTTTTGTTACTTGAAGCTGGCGGGACAGACCAAAACCCGCTGTTCCACTGGCCAGCCGGTTTTGCCAAAATGACCAAGGGCATCGCGTCTTGGGGCTGGCAGACCACACCGCAAAAGCACATGAAGAACCGCGTGCTGCGTTTCACTCAGGCCAAGGTGATTGGCGGCGGCTCCAGCATCAATGCTCAGCTCTATAACCGGGGCAACAAGGCTGACTTTGACGAATGGCGGCAAATGGGCTGCGAAGGCTGGAGCTATGAAGGCGTTCTTCCCTATTTCAAAAAGGCCGAAGATTATGAACATGGCGCGAATAACTTTCATGGCGCAGGCGGCCCCTTGGGCGTGTCTGATCCCCGCGGCTCCTTGCCCATTTGCGAGGCCTATTTCAAAGCCGCAGGCGAAATTGGAATCCCACGCAATTTTGATTTCAATGGCGCGTGCCAAGATGGCGTGGGCTATTATCAGTTGACGCAAAAACACGCGCGGCGCTCCTCCGCTGCCGTGGCCTATCTCGCGCCTGCGCGTAGGCGCAGAAACCTGAAAGTGCAATTCAATGCGACCATCCACAGATTAATTATCGAAAAGGGCAGGGTGCTGGGCGTTGAGCTGATGGACGGAACAAAGCACATGGCCACACGAGAAGTGATTGTCACATCCGGTGCCATCGGCACGCCCAAGCTGTTGATGCAATCCGGCATTGGGCCTGCCGACCATCTCAACGCCGTCGGCGTGAAGGTACAGCATGACTTGCCCGGTGTAGGCAGTAATTTTCAGGATCATCTCGATCTCTTTGTCATTTGCGAATGCACAGGTGATCACACCTATGACAAATACGGCAAGCTCCATTGGGCCGCTCTCGCTGGCCTGCAATATCTGCTCAGCAAGTCGGGCCCCGTGGCCTCTGCGCTCTTCAGCCAGGGCGGCTTTTGGTATGCCGATCAAAATGCCAGATCGCCAGACATTCAGTTTCATCTAGGCTTGGGGTCAGGCATTGAGGCTGGCGTGGCCCGCATGGAAAATGCCGGCGTCACACTTAATTCTGCCTATTTGCGCCCGCGGTCGCGCGGCACGGTGCGTTTGGCCAGCGCCGATCCAAAAGACGCACCCTTGATTGACCCGAATTACTGGGCCGATCCTTATGACCGTGAGATGTCGATCAAAGGGCTGAAACTGGCGCGCGAAATCATGGGCCAGCCCGCGCTCGCACCTTTCGTGAAGCGCGAGCATCTGCCGAGCCGAGATGTGCAATCAGATCAAGACCTGTTCGACTATGCCTGCGCCAATGCCAAGACAGATCATCACCCGGCGGGCACCTGCCGCATGGGCCATGATGAGCTTGCCGTGGTGACGCCAGATTTGAAACTGCGCGGGCTTGATGGTTTGCGCATTTGCGATGCTTCCATCATGCCCACAGTGGTGTCTGCCAACACCAATGCCGCCACTATCATGATTGCCGAAAAGGCGGCCGACATGATCAAGGCCTCATAGCGATGTTTTGAGGCGCTGCGCCACCACACGCAGCGTTTCATCCATCGGGCGCTTCCACCAATTCTGGGCGGAGAAAATTTCTGTCTCCACAGACCCGTGAAACCCGGCCTTCTGTACAGCCGCCCACAAAGATTTCAGATCAATCACACCATCGCCCATCATGCCGCGATCATTGAGTACATCTTGCGTGGGCACCAGCCAATCACACACATGAAATGCAAAAATGCGATGTTCAGCGCCAATGCTTGCAATCGACGACGACAGTTCCGGATCCCACCACACATGATAGGCATCAATGCAAACACCCAACTTTGGCTCAGCAGTCTGCCCCTCAGCAGCGTTACACCAGCGCAGCGCCTCGCTCATCAAGGTCAGGCAACTCCGCTCTGCCGCATAGACGGGGTGCAAAGGTTCCAGTGCGATTTTCACACCCAGAGTTTTGGCCTCTGCCAAAAGCAGGCCGGTGGCCTCAATCACCTGCGCCCGCGCCATTTCCAAGTCGCGGTGCGAACCGACCACCATCACAAAATGATCAGCGCCCAAAGCGGCCGCATCACGCAGCGCGGTACGATTGGCCTCTACATTGGCGCGAAACTGAGCGGGATCATCACTCGGAATATAGGTGCTGCGGCAATAGCCATTCACCCGCAGCCCAGCATCGCGGACGCGCCGTGCCAGCGCCGCAACATCATGGCCCTCCACCTCGCGCCGCCATGGCGTGATCCAGCCAAAGCCCGTCCGCGCCACCGCATCGATCACCTCCGGCAGCGGGGCTTGAAACCCCAATGTGGCCGTGTTGATCACACACTGAGAAGGCTCAATCATGCCGCACCATATAACACCAGCAAGTGCTTCATTCGCGTGATGGCAAGCTCTGGCTTGCGCAACAGCCCCGCCTGATCAGCGAGTTTGAAAATCTCAACAAAGTAAGACAGGGGCCGCGCCGATTGAGCACCAGCCACCATGATGAAATGATCCTGGTGGCCATTCAGCCATGCCAGAAACACAATTCCTGTTTTGTAGTATTGTGTGGGCGCTTGAAAGATGAGGCGAGACAGTGGAACCGTGGGCCCCAGCAACGCGTGGAATTTTGCCTCATCGCCCTTGGCCAAGGCGGAAAGCGCCAAAGACGCTGCTGGTGCAATAGCATCAAAAATGCCCAGCAGTGCATGCGAATAACCCTGCTTGTCGCCCGCAATCAATTCGGCATAATTGAAATCATCACCCGTATACATTTTGAAGGAAGCAGGCAGGCGGCGCCGCATGGTGATTTCTTTCTTGGCATCCAGCAGCGAAATCTTAATGCCATCCACCTTCGCCACATTGGCATTGATCATGGCGAGGCAGGTTTCCATGGCCGTGTTGAAATCATGTGTGCCCCAATAGCCATCCAAGGCGGGGTCAAACATCGGACCCAGCCAATGCAGCACAACGGGGTGATCTGCCTCGCGCAGCACCGCGGCATAGACTTTCACATAATCATCAGGTGATCTCGCCACGCGCACCAGCGCACGGCTGGCCATGAGAATAATACGCCCACCCAATTTTTGAATGGCGTGCAACTGGGCGAGATACGCTTTGATCACATCTTCCAGGCTGTGTGCATCAGCAGGATTTAAATGGTCGGTGCCGCAGCCTGAATAAATCAGCTTCGCCTTTTCCTTGCCAGCATCGGCAAGCGAGCGCTTCACCAGCTCCAGCGCCACGGGCCAATCCAACCCCATGCCGCGTTGTGATGTATCCATCGCCTCAGCAATGCCAAAGCCAAGGCCCAGCAAATGGCGGCGATAGGCCATGGTGGTGTCCCAATCAACACCGCCGCGCAACGGGTCTGCCACCACATGCGCCGCGGCAAAGGCCACACGGTTGAACGGCTTTGTAGGCTTTCGCGCTTTCAGCGGCTCACCCTTCAAGGTGTAATGGGCCAACTTGAATTGCTCCGTAGGCAGACGAATATGCATTAATACCTCACCGACAATAAGCCACCATCAACCTGCACCGCTTGCCCCACCGTGTAGGGCAAAAAGCCCAAAGCCATGGTGGCGGCCACGCGCGCCACATCTTCGGGCTGGCCCATGCGCTTGATCACCGTAAGCCCACCATCAATCAGGCCCTGATATTTTTCCAACACAGGTGCCGTCATATCGGTTTCGATGAAGCCAGGCTGAATTTCATAAACGCCAATGCCATGGTCAGACAGCCGCGCCGCAAACAGCTTGGTGGCCATGGAAACTGCCGCTTTGGAAATGCAATATTCACTGCGAGAAATCGAAAGCGCTGTCACATTTGACGATGAAATGGTAATGATGGAACGGTGCTGTGCTGATGGCGCGGCGAGCATCCGCTTGGCAAAAGCCTGACACAGAAAAAAAGTGCCGCGCGTGTTGATGTTTTGGCAGCGATCATAGCTCTCTTCGGTTACCTCCAGCATGTCGCCCCGGCTCATCACGCCCACACCCGCATTGTTGACCAGTGTGGTGAGCGGCCCCAGAAGTGCGGCTTCATCCAGAATATGCGCGTGTGATGACGTATCAGAAATATCGCCCGCCACCGCGCGGGCCTTGCGGCCCATAGTGCGAATGCTGGCCACCACCCCTTCAAGTTCATCTGACGCGGCCACATCATTCACCGCGACATCAAAACCTTCGGTGGCCAATTTAAGGGCAATCGCCTTGCCAATACCG
>JAGWUY010000015.1 GCA_028868255.1 Alphaproteobacteria bacterium
GTGGTTCACGTTTCCCGTGGCGCAAATCACCATGCGTGAGGCCCAATAATTGCGGTCACGCCAAGCCACCATTTGCTCGCGCGTCATGGATTGCACTAGTTCTGATGTGCCCAGAATAGAACGACCCAGCGGATGGTCGCCATAGCTGGCCGCTTGCGCCAAATCAAAAACCAAGTCATCTGGTTGATCTTTAGATGCAGCAATTTCTTGCAAAATAACATCACGCTCACGGTCTAGTTCAGCTGCGTCTAAAGTTGATTCAGTGAAAATATCAGCAAGGATGTCGAGCGCCAGCGGCCAATCGTTTTTCAAGGTGCGGGCGTAATAGGTTGTGGTTTCCATTCCCGTCGCGGCATTGATTTCTCCGCCTGCACTTTCAATCTCTTCAGCGATGCCTTGGGCGGTGCGGCGCTTGGTGCCTTTAAACGCCATATGTTCGAGAAAATGGGCAACACCATTTTCTTCAGGGTTTTCATCACGCGCTCCGGCTTTGATCCATATGCCGAGTGCCACAGATTCCAAATGCGGCATGGCATGTGTCAATATATGCAAACCATTTTCAAGCTTCGAAATTTCGACCGACATTTACGCTCCCATTCGCCCTATGTTCGCGCATTATCTTCGCGCCAGCTTTAGCCGTGGGAGAGGATGTAGTTCTTCACCGCAGCTTCGCTGTTTGGAAGCACTTTGAAGGTTTCTTTGGCATTCATCAAGTGTGATAAACGTTGAGGTAAATTTGGTCTGACTTTTGTGGCTGCCGCCACCGCGTCTGGGAATTTGGCAGGGTGGGCCGTGGCCAGCGTGACCATAGGTGAGGCCGTTTTGGATTTTACCGCAACGGCATACCCAACAGCCGTGTGCGGATCGAGCAATTCGCCTGTGTCTGCCAAAACCTTTGCCATGATTTGATTTGCCTCGGCTTCCGAGGTGGCCCCGGAGTCGAACTCGGCGCGGATGGCATCTAACGCACCGGAATTTAGAGTAAATGCACCTGATTGCTTCAGCCCATCCATGGCGCTGCGCACGGCGGCCGTGTCATTGTCGTTGGCCAAATAGACCAGCCGTTCAAAATTACTGGAGACCTGAATATCCATTGACGGGCTGGTGGTGGCGTGAACACCAGTCACCGTATAGCTACCCGTTTTCAACGTACGGTCCAAAATATCATTGCTGTTGGTGGCAATGACCAGTCGGTCAATTTCTAGGCCCATGCGTTTGGCGGCAAGTCCTGCAAACACATTCCCAAAATTGCCCGTAGGCACTGTGAAGCTTACCGCGCGGTCGGGCGTACCCAATTGCAGGGCCGCATAAAAATAGTAAACGATCTGCGCCATGATGCGCGCCCAATTGATCGAGTTCACACCCGCGAGCGCCACGCGGTCGCGGAATGTCAGGTCGTTGAACAGGGCCTTCACAATGGCCTGGCAATCATCGAAATTACCTTCAATAGCAAGATTGTGCACCGATGGGCTTTGCACCGTGGTCATTTGGCGGCGCTGCACATTCGACACCAAGCCATGCGGATGCAAAATCACAATGCTGGCATGTTTTGAATGCTGAAAACCGTCAATGGCGGCCCCGCCCGTGTCGCCTGATGTTGCACCCACGATCACCGCCTTGCGCCCCTGCCTGGCGAGAGACCAATCCATCATGCGCGCCAACAATTGCATGGCCACGTCTTTGAAGGCGATGGTGGGGCCGTGGAACAATTCAAGCAAAAAATGATTGGGGGCCAGCTGCTTGATGGGTGTCGTGGCCGGATGATGGAAGGTGGCATAGGCTTCTTCGATCATGCGCTTGAGATCGGCAGAAGGAATCGAGCCTGAGGTGTATTTGCTGATGACGGCATAGGCCACATCAACATAGGACTTGCCGCGCAAGGTCAGGAGTTCTTCACGGGTCACTTGGGGAAAATGTTCAGGCACATAAAGCCCGCCATCACGCGCGAGGCCGGTGAGCATCGCCCCTTCAAAATCAAGAACAGGCGCTTGGCCGCGGGTGGAGACGTATTTCAAAATTCAAAAATCCTTGTGCGGAGAGGAACCTCATCCGCCCCTTCGGGGCACCTTCTCCAGAGGAGAAGGGAGGTGTCCATTTTCACCCTTCTCCTCTGGAGAAGGTGGCGCGTCGCGCCGGATGAGGTCCCTGTTTCAGATGTCTGCTCTAGCCCTACGGCAAAGGAGGATCAAGCGTCTGTCTTTTTCAACGATCGGATATAAAAGCCCGTAACACCTAACAGCGCTGCCGCTAGGCCAAACCACGTGATGGCATAACCCAGATGGTTGTTGGATAACTCCACCTTTGGTGCTTGCGCTTCCGGCCCGTTTTGCCCCGGTGCTGGCAGGCGCTGGACGATCCAAACCATATCAGGAGTTGCACCTGTGGCTTCAGCCATTCTGGGTAAATCCCACCAAAACCAAATATTGGCTTTTGCGTCATTATCATTGTCGAAAAAACCTCGGCCCTTGTCATGGCTGCGGATGACACCATCGAAGGCTGTGGTCGCTGCAATCGGGCTAATGGCGCTGTCGATGCCAATGGCTCCTAGGTCGACCATCACGGTGCGGCCATCCAAGAGTTTTATCGGGGCAATCACCTCCCAGCCGGGCGCGCCATTAAAGGATGTGACTTTGCGCAAGGCGCGGCTATAGTCAATGCTGCCGCTAAGATGCACCTTTAGATATTCAGGGTCTTCTCCCGCTCGTTTTTTGGCTAAGGCATCATCCAGCGTGACGGCTGGCGCCGACATGCGCTCGGTTAAAGCAGAAATAAGCTTGGTTTTTTGATCGAGGCGCTTCACTTGCCAGATGCCAAGACCCAACAGCAGCATAAAACCCAAAGCGGCGGCGAGTAGAATGGGCCAAATGCGCGTTCTTGACTTCACTTTTCTTGACGACCTTCGCGTGCGCCCATTTTCCATTGCTGGCACAAAAACATGCCTTTAACCGGACGCAGCAGCACCATGGGCAGAATAATAAGTACAGGTATTGCGATCAAAACATGCACCCAGAAGGGTGGGCTGTAAGCCACCTCAATGCCCAATATGGAACCTACACCAAACACACAGACAAACAGCAGCACGAACCAGGCAGCGCCATCTCCCGCATCGGCAAAGGAAAATGAGAGCCCGCAATTGGTGCAGGATTTGGCCACCGTCAAATACCCGTTGAACAATTTGCCCCGGCCGCAGCGCGGACATTTGCCTGCCAAACCGGTTTTGAATGGCGAAATATCTGGGTAGAAATTTTCGGTCATAGGGGCTGTTCCATAAAAAAGGGCCGCAAGCGAAATGCTTGCAGCCCTTCTATTGAAAAACTGCGGTTTATTCGAGGGGCAAAACGCCGCCATGGTTGCCCCAGATGTAAACAGCAGCAAACAGGAACAGCCACACCACGTCCACAAAGTGCCAATACCAAGCTGCGGCCTCAAAGCCGAAATGGGCCTTGGGTGTAAAGTCGCCCTTGATAGCGCGAACCAAGCACACAATCAGGAAGATTGTGCCAATGATGACATGGAAGCCATGGAAGCCTGTGGCCATGTAAAAGGTTGAACCATAAATATTACCGCCATTGTCGCGGTTAAAGGCAAACAGGGCATGGCCATATTCCCAAGCTTGCACACCAGTAAACAGCAGGCCTAAAAGCACGGTCAAGATCAAGCCGTTGATCAGCCCCTTGCGGTCATTGTTCAACAGCGCATGATGGGCCCAGGTGACGGTGGTGCCTGAAGTTAACAAAATCAGCGTGTTCACCAGTGGCAGGTGGAATGCATCAAAAACGGTCGTGCCTTTAGGTGGCCAGATACCTCCCGTGGCAGCAACACGCGATGCAAGCGTTGCTTCATTTGTGAAAAGGCTGGCATCAAAAAAGGCCCAGAACCAAGCCACAAAAAACATCACTTCAGACGCAATAAACATCAACATGCCGTAGCGCAAATGAAGCGCAACTACGGGCGTGTGATCACCTTGATGGGCTTCCTTGATCACATCGCGCCACCACATAAACATGGTATAAATCACAAGAGCCAGACCTACAATCAAGCCGGCTGAAGTTGCGCCATGCATCCACATGATTGCGCCAACAGCAGTGACGAAAGCTGCAATCGAACCAATGAATGGCCAAGGGCTGGGCGGAACCAGGTGATAATCGTGATGTTTGGCATGGGCGTCGGCCATGGGTCGTCTCCTCTTGATCAGTTCGTTTGTGCCGCGGCCGTGGTGTCTGGGACGGCTGGATAGAAGGTATAGGATAGTGTGATTTCCTTGATGCCCGCTGCGTCTGGATTGTCCAAGAGCGCGGGGTCAACAAAGAACATCACTGGAAATTCAGCCGCCTGACCGGGTTGCAAAGTGTGCTTGGTGAAGCAGAAACACTGGATCTTGTTAAAGTAAGCACCAGCCGAAGGCGGCGAGACATTGAATATGGCAGAACCCGTAACTGTTCTTGTGCTGGTGTTGCGAGCATCATAATAGGCCATGGTTTGCTCACCAATTTTGACCTGCATTTCCGTCTTGCGCGCATGGAACTCCCAACCCAGATCATTCGATGTATTGGCATCGAAACGCACGCTGATGAATTTGTCAGTGGCTTTATCTGGCGCTTTTTCAGCGCGCTGGGTGGTACCGCCAAAGCCTGTTGCCTTGCAGAAGGCTTTGTAAAAAGGCACGGCCGCGTATGATAAGCCGATCATACCGATAACAACACCGGTAGCGAGAAACGCAACTCGCCGATTTTTCCTGGATGTTGGCGAAAGTTGCGACATCACATTTTACTCACGCCCAATTTGCCCAGCTGAACCAAGGTGGTCACGAAGAATAATGCAATCAGTGCAACTAGGCACCATGCCATCACAGCGGCACGCTTGCGGCGACGCTTTAAGTCTTCTGGTGAAAAGGGTTTCGGAGGAGACTTGTTGTTCATTGGAATATGTTACCGAAGGCTGGCAGTTGGGCGATGCGCTCGATCAAGATCAGCGCAAAAACTGCAAAGAGCCAGAAAATTGAAAAACCAAAAAGCTTCTTGCACGCTTTGTCACCAGCAGGGCCATCCGCCAATCGATAAACATCGAAAGCATGTTTCAAGAACAGAGATGTCAATAGGCCAGCACCAACGGCATAGAGCAGCCCTGCCGTACCTGTGAAGCATGGCAATGCAACTGTTGGCACCAGCAGTAGCGAATAGATCAAAATCTGCTTGCGTGTTTCGGGGCGCCCGACAACATTGGGCAGCATAGGGACGCCGGCCTTTTCGTAATCCCCTTCACGGAACAGCGCCAAAGCCCAGAAATGCGGCGGCGTCCACATGAAGATCAGCAAGAACAGGCTGATGGAACCCAGATCAACTTGATGTGTGACAGCAACCCATGAGATCATAGGTGGAAAGGCACCCGCCGCACCACCAATCACAATATTTTGCGCCGTCCAGCGCTTCAAGACCATTGAATAAATGACAACGTAAAAGAAAATGGTGAAAGCCAGCAAAGCCGCCGCCTGCCAGTTGACAAACAGACCAAACATGATGACTGACGCCACCGCCAATGTCAGACCAAAGCCCAAAGCCTCGCCTGGCTGGATTGCGCCAGACGGGATGGGGCGCTGTTGGGTCCGTTTCATTACCGCATCAATATCAGCGTCATACCACATGTTCAGTGCGCCGGATGCGCCTGCCCCCAAGGCAATGCAAAGAATCGTAATAAAGCCTAACCAAGGATGAATGTAACCTGGCGCAGCAAACAGCCCAACAATTGCCGTGAAAATCACCAGCGACATGACGCGCGGTTTCAAAAGCGCAAAATAATCCCCAGCCGTGCCTTGGCCACCGAGGGCCAAAGTCGGTTCTGAGAAATGGGTTCGCTCGATCGTCATGGTTTTACTTGATAACTGGCAGCGTGCTGAATTGATGGAACGGTGGAGGAGATGTCAAAGTCCATTCCAGCGTCGTGGCACCCACGCCCCAAGGATTATTGGGTGCCTTTTCCTTTTTGACGAAAGCCATGACAACGCCAATCAAGAAGATCACCACCCCACCAGCAGAAATCAAAGAACCAATGGTTGAAACCTGATTCCAGCCTGCGAAAGCTGCCGGATAATCAATGTAACGGCGGGGCATGCCAGCAAGACCAAGGAAGTGCTGTGGGAAGAACACGAGGTTCACACCGATAAAGGTAACCCAGAAATGCAGCTTGGCGATGGTTTCATTATACATGTAACCAAATATCTTGGGGAACCAATAATACCAGCCAGCAAAGATCGCGAAAGTAGCCCCCAGCGACATTGTGTAGTGGAAATGAGCTACAACATAGTAGGTATCTTGCAGAGAACGATCCACACCGGCATTTGACAAAACCACACCAGTTACACCGCCGACCGTAAACAGAAAGATGAAGCCAACGGCCCAGATCATAGGTGCGCGGAATTCGATCGAGCCGCCCCACATGGTGGCAATCCAAGAGAATATCTTTACCCCAGTCGGAACTGCGATGATCATCGTCGCAGCTACAAAATAGGCTTGCGTATCAACGTCCAAGCCCACTGTATACATGTGATGCGCCCAAACCACGAAGCCAACCACACCGATAGCCACCATGGCGTAGGCCATGCCCAAATACCCGAAGACGGGCTTTTTGGAGAACGTGGACACAATCTGGCTGACGATACCGAAGCCAGGCAAGATCAAAATGTAAACTTCGGGATGACCAAAGAACCAAAACAAATGCTGAAACAGCACCGGATCACCACCCTTTGCCGCAACGAAGAATGATGTTCCAAAATTGCGATCTGTCAACAACATGGTGATCGCGCCAGCCAAGACCGGCATCGACAACAGCAGAAGGAAAACAGTGACCAAAACCGACCATACAAACAGCGGCATCTTGTGCAGAGTCATGCCTGGTGCGCGCATGTTAAAAATGGTGGTGATGAAATTGATGGCACCGAGAATTGAGGATGCACCAGCAATGTGTAGCGAGAGAATTGCAAAATCAACGGCTGGGCCAGGGTGGCCCGTGAAAGACGACAGCGGCGCATAAATCGTCCAGCCCGTGCCAGCGCCATGCATTCCTGCAGGGCCTCCAACAAACATCGAAATTACCAACAACGAGATGGCGGGGATCAAGAGCCAAAACGATATGTTGTTCATGCGCGGGAAGGCCATATCAGGCGCGCCGATCATCAGCGGCACAAACCAATTGCCAAAGCCGCCGATCATGGCGGGCATGATCATAAAGAACACCATGATCAGACCATGGGCCGTAACGAACACATTATACATGTGCCTGCCTTGGTCAACAGCAGCATCAGCTGATGCGCCATATACGATTTGAGCTAGGCCAGAAAAATATTGAATGCCGGGTTGCGCCAATTCAAGTCGCATCATAACTGACAGGATACCACCTAAGCAGCCCGCAAAAATGGCAAACCACAAATACATGGTGCCAATATCCTTGTGGTTGGTGGAATAGACGTATCGACGCCAGCCCGTGGGATCATGGGAATGATCGTCGTGGGAATGTTCTTCGTTTGCTGCGTAAGCCATAGCCATGATGGTTTGCCCCTTAATCGAATTAGTTAGATGCTACGGTTTGAGCCGCAGGCTTAATGGTCTTCAGGAATTGTTGCAGAGCATCGGGCTTTGGCCCCGTTTTCATAAAGTCGCCCCATTTTGCCATGGTGGCATCATCAACGGCCCACACTTCAATCGGCATGAAAGCGTGATCCTTGCCACAGAGTTCAGAGCATTGGCCATAATAAATGCCGGCTTTGGTGACCTTGAACCAATCTTCATTGATACGTCCCGGAATAGCATCGATTTTCAAACCGAAGGAGGGAACCGTCCATGAGTGAATGATCCCATCTGGATCAGATGTCACGAGAATTTTTACAGTCTTGTTCACCGGAACGACCATCGGCAAGTCGGTTGCAAGCAAGTAAGGCACTTTGTCAGCCACAGCGTCTTTTTCAGGCTTCAGATAGGCAGTAAAAACCACCTTTGATGTTTTATCATCGTTGAGGCCGAGATCTGGATAGTCATAAGTCCAGTTCCAGCTGGGATTGCCCTGAATTTTAATGGTCATATCAGCAGCGGGAATATCGCGCTGCAAATAGAGTAGGCGGAAAGACGGAATGACGATTGCCACCAAAATCAGGATCGGAATAACCGTCCATGCCACTTCAATTCCAGTGTGGTGGGTCGTTGTCGAAGGAATAGGATTGGCCTTTGCCCGAAAACGCACCATGACGTAAACCAGCAAGGCCGCCACAAACAGGGTTATGACAGTGATGACGATCATCAACCAGCTATGAAACCACACTATATTTTCCATCACTGGCGTAACAGGATCCTGCAAACCCAACTGCCACGGCGTTGGCTGGCCTGCTTCCGCAAAAACCGAAACCGGCGCAAAACCTGCGGCCAAAGCTGCCAAGCGGCCCCCAATATTGGTGTAAGTGCTTTTCATCGCCTCAATTTCCCTAATTTTGCACTGTTCATGGTGCATCCATCACAGCCAGTGCCATCCCAATTTCCTAGGACCATTCGTAGCGCGAATGTGAACCACATTCCGTGGCCTGCCGCAACTAAAAGCGGCGCGGCAAAACGTCATTGCAAAATCATTTCCGCAAAGGCCGGAATTCTGCCTCATTTCAAGAAGAATCATGATTTCATCAAGCCCCCGAAAATTGCAAAAAATACGGTTGTTTTCGAATTTTTGGAGCGCTAAGAGCCAAATCAATTTTAACTTAAAGGAAAAAGCGAATCGTGAAACTATCTTCGGTTTGCCAAATGGCGTTGATTACAGCATTAGCTGGCTTCATGGCTGTTTCAGCACTGGCGCAGGATGCTCCACAAGACCCGGTTCCACCCAAAGGCCTTGGCCCGCGCAAAGATGGCCAAGCCGTCGCGCCTGCTGGCGGTGCGGCCCCGGCAGGCCCAAAAGTGAACAATGTTGCCACATATGGCCAGTGGCAAGTGCAATGCTCTGAAGCCATTCCGGCCAATGGCGCCCAACCTGCGATTCCTAAATCCTGCGGTATGGTTTTGGGTGTAGCCAATGAAAAGAACCAAAATATCGGCATGCAACTCATCATCAACCGCGTGAAGCAAGGCGGCAAGTATCAAACCATGATGCGTGCACTCGTTCCCATCGGCGTTTATCTGCCAACGGGCATTGCGATGGAGATTGACGGAAACGCTCTTGAAGGCCGCATGAGCTTTACACGTTGCAACCCTCGCGCTTGCGAGGGTTTTGGTGAAGCTTCAGACGCGACGATGAAGAAGTTTATGAAAGGCCAAGCCGCGACATTTTATGTTTATGATCGCCCAGGCAATGGCTATCCTTTGAAATTCAAGCTTGAGGGCTTTGCCAAAGGCATTGCTGACCTCGACAAGATGTGAGCGTTTCACTCTCCACAAAAAATAAACTACGGCGCGGGCTGGAAGGTTCCGCGCCGTTTGCTTATGTTGGGGCATGAGCAAAGACATAAATCTGACTGTATTTGATGCGGATGGCGCACAGGCCATTCTTTCCGAAGCCTTACACCATGCTGATGATGGCGAGCTTTATTTGGAGCGCCAACAAAGTGAAAGCTTGGTTTTTGATGATGGGCGCTTGCGCTCGGCCAGCTTTGACGAGTCACAAGGTTTTGGTCTGCGGGGTGTTGCAGGTGAAATGGCAGCTTATGCGCATTCGTCTGATCTTTCGATCGCCGCCTTGAAGCGCGCTGCCGAAACCGTGCGCGCGGGGATTTCTCAAAACAAACCATCGCATGTTGATGTTTCGCCTTCCCCCACCAAGACAGCTTTGTATGGCCGCGACAATCCGGTGGAAGCGCAAAGTTTTGCCGCCAAGATCAATCTGCTGGAAACGGTTGATCAATTTACCCGTGGGCTAGACCCCCGCGTGAAGCAGGTTTCCGTTTCCATGGCCACCAGTTTGCAGACGGTGGCCATCGCACGCGCTGATGGATCAATCTATCACGATATTCGCCCTCTGACCCGCTTTGGGGTGAGTGCAGTCACGCGTGATAACAAAACGTCGGGCCAAGGCAGCCATGGTTTTGGCGGACGTGCGAAACCACTTTCATACCTTACGGAAGAAAATTGGCAGGCTGCGGCGCGTGAAGCCGTGCGCCAAGCTTTGGTGGGTCTTGATGCAGCCCCTGCCCCTGCAGGTGAAATGGATGTGCTGTTGGGGCCGGGCTGGCCCGGCATTTTGCTGCACGAAGCCATTGGCCACGGGCTGGAAGGTGATTTTAACCGCAAGGGCACATCGGCTTTTGCCGGTTTGATGGGCAGCCGCATTGCCTCTGAAGATGTAACTGTTGTGGATGATGGAACCATCGTAGATCGACGCGGATCGATCAGCATTGATGATGAGGGCACAGCGCCCAATTGCACCACACTGATTGAGAAGGGCATTCTGGTTGGCTTTATGCAAGACCGCATGAATGCCAGATTGTCGGGCGTGAAACCCACAGGCAACGGGCGGCGCGAATCCTATGCGCATATTCCCTTACCACGCATGACCAATACTTACATGCTCAATGGTAACCGAGAGCCGGAAGAGATTCTGGCCTCCATGAAGAAAGGCCTGTTCGCTAAATCCTTTGGTGGTGGTCAGGTTGATATCACAACAGGTAAATTTGTGTTCACTTGCACCGAGGCCTATCTGGTGGAGGATGGCAAATTAATGCAGCCCGTCAAAGGCGCCATACTCATCGGGGCTGGTGCAGAAGCGCTGAAGCGCATATCCATGGTGGGCAATGACATGGCGCTGGACCCTGGCATTGGCACATGTGGCAAAGCGGGGCAAGGCGTGCCTGTGGGGGTTGGGCAACCTTCACTTCGGATCAATAACCTGACGGTTGGCGGCACGGCCACCTGACAATGTTACTGCCCAAACTCGTCATCTTCGATATGGATGATGTGCTGTGCCATTATGATTTGGGGCGGCGCTTGCGGCATCTTGCAGCTTTGGCTGATACCACGGCGCGCGATGTGCGCGCCGCGGTTTGGGATTCGGGCTTTGAAGAATTGGCAGATGCCGGTGGGTATCCAGATCCCGAAAATTATCTCAAGGAATTTGGTGAGCGGCTGGGCTATGCCATCAACTTGGAGCAATGGGTTGAAGCACGGCGCATTGCCATGTCACCCAATATCGACGTTTTAAACATCGCCCAGACCATCGGCCAGCAAGCACAGATTGCGATCTACACCAACAATGGGCCGATCGTGAAAAACAATCTCGAAAGCCTTTTTCCAGAAGCCGCAGCAATCTTTCAAAGTCGTTTTTGCTCCTACCAGTTCGGCACCAAGAAGCCTGATCCTGAGGCGTTCACGCGCCTTGTCACTCTGGTGGGGCAGCCCGCTTCGGACTGTTGGTTCATTGACGACAAGCGTTCCAATGTTCAGGGTGCGCGGCTCGCTGGCCTGCGGGGTCATCATTTTGTGAGCGCTGAGGCTTTGATCGCGGAAGCGCAACAGATTGGATTTAAAATATGACAGTCGCAGCCAAAGCCCCGCCAGCGCGTTTTCTTGAAGGCTCTATCATGCGGCATGTGGTGGTGATGACACTTACAGGTGCACTTGGTTTGATGGCAGTGTTTCTGGTTGATCTGGCTGATCTCTATTTCCTCAGCCGGCTGGGCAATACCGACATTACAGCTGCGATTGGCTTTGCTGGCACCTTGTCATTCGCCAATCTTTCACTCAGCATCGGAACGGGCATCGCCGCCGCGGCCTTGGTGGCGCGCAATATGGGGTCTGGAAACACAGCGCGCGCCAAGGAATTTGCCACCAGTGTTTTTTATTTCACGCTGATTGTTTCAGCTGTCTACACATTGCTGATTGTCATGTTTCTTGATCCTATTTTGCGCACGCTGGGTGCCGAAGGGGCAGCGCTGGAACAGGCCAAATCCTTTATTCGGGTGTTGACACCGGGCTTCATTTGCCTCGCTTGTGCGCTTAGCTGTTCCTTCAGTTTGCGGGGCTTGGGCGATGCGCGGCGCGCCATGTTCATCACGCTGGCCGCAGCGATCACCACGCTGATTCTTGACCCAATTTTTATTTTCACGTTTGGATGGGGCATTGAAGGTGCTGCAGCAGCCAATGCGATTGCTGATGCGATGGCCATGGCTTTGGGGCTTCATGGGTTGGTCATTGTCCACAAATTCATAGGCGGTTTTGCACTTGCGAGTTTAAAGCGCGACTTTTCACCGATCGCCGCCATTGCTTTTCCATCCATCCTCACACAATTGGCTACACCCTTTGCCAATGCCTATATGACTTATGTGATTGCGCGGTTCGGCAATGATGTCGTAACGGCCTCAACCATCATTGGTCGGCTCGTGCCTGTGGCTTTCGGTATCATCTTCTCGCTTTCAGGCTCGGTGGGGCCAATCATTGGGCAGAATTATGGGGCCAAGAATTTTGACCGTGTGTCTCAGGCATTGCGCGATGGAATGAAGTTTGCCTTCATCTATACGCTGGTCACATCGGCGATTTTGTTTTTGTTCAGGCAACCCATTGCTGATCTGTTTCACGCCAATGAGCGCACCACGGCTTTGGTGAGTTTCTTTGCCACCTATATCGCTGTCAGTTGGGCCTTTGTGGGCATGTTGTTTGTGGCCAATGCAGCCTTCAACAATTTGGGCAAGCCTGCTTACTCCACTTATTTCAATTGGGGCCGCGCCACGCTGGGCACCATTCCCTTCGCGCTTGTTGGTGTGGCCTGGGGTGGAGCCGAAGGCATGATGGCGGCCACCGCCATCGGCTCCATGTTGTTTGGTCTTGCATCAGCGATCACTGCTTTTTGGTTGGTCAAAAAACTGAACGCGAGTGGTTAATTGCGCTGTTATTGTTCTTGCGCAAATGATTGGCGTTGCATTCTTCCAGCGCTTGAACAGCGTTGACTGTAAAGGGCTGATCAGCGGCCCAGTTCACCTCAGCGCGGGTCAAGCCCATGTCGCGCAGGATGTGGTCGTCCAATTTCGCAATTGATTTCACGGCGCGGCGGGCTTGCCAATTGTTGATGAAACGGGCGATGATGCCTTCATTGGCGTCGCCAGAAAGATTGGCCTGGTGTTGTGCATAGTCGTTCATGGCAATGTTCTCCTGTCGGCAGAATTGCTAAAATCTGTCGCTAAGCTATTGTTGTAATAATGAAATTATCTTCGCTGTGAGTGTATTATTGCAGAATTCTATTGATCAATCCAACAAATGTATTTTATACTATCAATAACATTTTGTGATGGATTAAAAACATGCTCCCTAATCTGGATATTGATCAGCTGAAGGCGTTTTTGGCGATTGCCGACACCGGCAATTTTACCCGTGCGGCCGATGTTGTGAACAAAACACAATCGGCTGTTTCGATGCAGATGAAGCGATTGGAAGAAACTTTGGGCCGCCCGCTTTTTGCGAAAGATGGGCGAGGTATTCGCTTTACTGCCGATGGCGAGCGGCTGGTGGATTATGCGCGGCGTATTGTGAGTTTGAGTGATGAGGCTGTGTCCGCATTCACCAAACCAGACATGACGGGCACGGTGCGCTTTGGGACGCCAGATGACTATGCCGATCTGATTTTGCCGGAGGTGCTGGGCCGGTTTCACCGCACGCATCCCCTGGTCAATGTGGATGTGGAGTGTTACCCCTCGACTATATTGGCTGAACGATTGCTGCATGGTGAATTTGATCTTGCAGTGGTCACATTTGGCGCGGCCCACATTCAAGGTGAAATCCTGCATGATGCTGATATTGTGTGGGTCACCTCGCCGCGCCACTCAACCCATCTGATGGATATTCTGCCGCTGGCGGCGGCCCCCGGAACCTGCGTCTGGCGGCGCAACATGCTGGAAACGCTTGATCGTATCGGGCGCAAATATCGCGTGGCCTACACCAGCCCTAATTTTGCGACGATCTGTGCTGCTGTTCAACAAGGATTGGCTTTGGCGGCCATGCCAGACATTTGCGTGAAGCCTGGAATGCGCATTCTCACCAAGGCCGACGGTTTTCCACCGCTTGGTACATTCGATATTGGCCTCATTCAAAAGCCGGGCAAAGCCAGCCCTGCCGCTTTGGCCCTTGCCCAGCATATTCGCGAAGGGTTGCGTGGGCCGCGCGCACTTGTGGCGGCTGAATAGTTTAGAACGCCGCAGCCTTGAACACTGGTGCAATATCCTTGCCCCAGACGTTGTTATAGAGATCAAGCAAATCTTCCGCGCGGGTTTTGCCGCGGGCCACTTCATCATCCAGCACGTTGAGGAAGTTGCTTTCTTGGAGACCTCGCGCCTCAAGGCCGGCACGGGATATGGCCAACACATCCTTTGCCAAGTCTAATAATGATCGGCCCATGAATTCAGTGGCGAGGCCCTGCTTGGCAACATGATCACGCGTGGTCTGGCGTTGCTGCGTGGTTGATGCTTTGATCAAGTCATAGGCTGCATCTAACGCTGACTGATCATAGAGCAGGCCGACCCAGAAAGCAGGCAACGCGCACAATTTGTCCTGCAGCCCAGAATCGGCGCCGCGCATTTCAAGGTATTTCTTCAAACGCACCTCGGGGAAAATGGTGGTCAGGTGATCGGCCCAATCCTTCAGTGTTGGTTTTTCGCCGGGCAATTGCGGCAGCTTGCCTTCCAAGAACTTGCGGAAGCTTTCACCCGCTGTGTTCACATATTTCCCGCCGCGCATCGCAAAATACATCGGCACATCGAGCGCATAGTCCACATAGCGTTCAAGCCCCATGCCATCTTCAAACACAAAGGGTGTCATACCCGCGCGGGCGTTATCAGTATCCGTCCACACATGACTGCGGAAGGATTGATAGCCATTGGGCTTGCCTTCGAGGAATGGCGAGTTGGCAAACAGCGCCGTGGCCAGAGGTTGCAGCGCGATGGAGGTGCGCAGCTTTTTCACCATGTCGGCTTCATCAGCGTAATCAAGGTTCACTTGCACCGTGCAGGTGCGGAACATCATGTCGCGCCCCATGCTTCCCACCTTATCCATATAGGGGGCCATGATCTTGTAACGGCCCTTGGGCATGACTGGCGTTTCAGCACGCGTCCACACCGGGCTGGCACCCAGGCCCAGAAAACCGACGCCCAAACGATCGCCCACGTCGCGCACTTGGCGCAAATGTTCACTGATCTCAGAACAGGTTTCGCCCACTGAATTCAAAGGCGCGCCCGAAAGTTCGAACTGGCCACCGGGTTCCAGTGAAATATTGGCCAAGGAATCTGGACGCGACAGAGCTATAATGTGTTCGCCCTCATAAACCCCTTCCCAGCCGAATTGATCGCGCAAACCTTCGAGCAGGGCTTTGATTGAGCTTTCACCGGCATAGGGAACAGGCGCATGGGTGGCTTTCAAAAAAGGAAACTTTTCATGCTCGGTGCCGATGCGCCATTCGGCTTTTGGCTTGAAGCCATCGGTGAAATAGCCAATCAGCTGATCACGATTTTCAATTGGCGCACGCGCTTGCGCAGTATCGGGCGTTGGTCCGCTCACTTGGTGATGTTTCCCATTGGTTTGTGACGATCATGTAAGCATTTGCTTTAAGACCAGCAAGTGACATTCTGTTACAGACGGTATTACGTATTGTTATGGCTGCCCCAGTCACCCAGCTTGGCTTGCACCACTGCCATAATGGCCATGGCCGCCGTATCAGCGCGCATGATCCGCGGGCCCAGATGAACGGCACGCACAAAAGACAATGATTTCAGATGATTACGCTCCTCATTTGAGAAACCACCTTCAGGGCCAACACAGATCGCAAGGGGTTGTTCAAGTCCTTCAAGCGCTTTCAGAGGATCAGCGACTGTTGCGGTTTCATCGCAAAAAATCAGGCTGCGACTGGCATCCCATTTTTGCAAGATCGCGGAGAATTTTTCTGGCTCCAGCACTTCGGGCACATAGACCTGATTGCACTGCTCAGCAGCTTCGCGCGCAGTGGCGCGCATTCTGTCCATGTTCACGCGCTCAACAATGGTGCGGGCTGTGATCATGGGGCGCAGGCGGCGCATGCCAAGCTCGGTTGCTTTTTCCACCACATAGTCCAGCCGCTGGTGTTTGATGGGCGCAAACAGAAAGTCAATATCCGGCGGCGGCTTTGCTTCTGATATTTTCTTTTCACATCGCATGGCCACCTGCTTCTTGCTGGCATCGGTGATATAGGCCAACCACTCACCATCTGTGCTGTTGAACACTTGCACCGGGTCGCCCCCCACCATGCGCAGAACCGTGGTGAGGTAATGGCCTTGCTCACGCGCCAGAACAAGTTCTGCGCCCGCCGCCAATGCGGCATCAAGGTATAAGCGGGGTGTGGTTTTTGCCATGCGCCTCATGTATCACGGGACTCAATGACTCAAACACAAAAAATTTCTGACGCAGTGAACAGAAGCTGGATCGCCCATTTACCGCGTGCGCTCGTTCCCTATGCGCAGCTGATGCGGCTGGATCGGCCAATTGGCTGGTGGTTACTGTTGCTGCCTTGTTGGTGGGGCTTGGTGCTGGGGCAGATTGCGGCTGGTGGTGGGTTGCACAATCTTTGGATGGCTGCGCTGTTTCTGATTGGCGCTATCGTCATGCGCGGTGCGGGCTGTACGCTGAACGATATTGTTGACCGCGATATCGATGCCAAGGTGGAGCGTACGCGCGGCCGCCCCCTGCCCTCCGGCATGGTGAGTGTGAAGCAAGCTATTCTATTTTTGGCTGCTCAGCTTTTAGTCGGGTTGGTGGTGCTGTTGCAATTCAATCGCTTCACTCTGGTCGCAGCGATTTGCTCTCTAGCAATTGTAGCAATTTATCCTTTTATGAAACGTATAACCTATTGGCCGCAGGTTGTTTTGGGTTTGGCTTTCAACTGGGGTGCATTGCTGGGGTGGAGCGCTGTTCACGGCAGCATTGGGCTTCCTGCCGTGTTGCTTTATTTTGGCGGTGTGTCCTGGACTTTGGCTTATGACACGATCTATGCGCATCAAGACAAGGATGATGATGCGTTGATCGGTGTTAAATCCACTGCGCTAAAGTTTGGGGATGCCACAGCCTATTGGCTGGTGTTCTTCTTTGGCTTGGCGTTGGTGTTGATTGATGCCAGTTTCTGGCTTGTTTCAGCGCCGCTTCCTACCCATGTGGGTGTGGCGGGGGCGGCCCTACACGCCGCTTGGCAGGTGACGCGCTTTAATTGCAATGACAGCGCGCGGTGCCTCGCCCTGTTTCGCGCCAACCGCGCCTTTGGTATGATTATTCTCGCAGGACTTGTGATCGGAACACTTATCTCATGACGGAATTGTTAGACATTGCCGCAGACCTTGTGGCCCGCGTGCGCAAGCTGGGGGCCACGGCAGCTGATGCCATGGCCATTGACCAGAACGAACTTTCCATTTCAATCCGCAATGGCGAGGTTGAAAACATGGAACGTTCGGAAGCCAAGGGCATTGGGCTGCGGGTGTTTGCGGGCCAATCATCGGCCATCGTCTCGGGAAGTGTACTCACAGCAGAATCACTGCAAAAACTGGCAGAGCGTGGTTTGGCCATGGCCAAGGCCGCACCGCCGGATGAGTTTGCCGGGTTGGCTGATCCCTCTCAGTTGGCGAAGGATGATCTTGACCTCGATATGGTGTCACAAGAGCAGCCTTCGATTGAACAGCTCAAGGCCATGGCCATTGAAGCTGAGCAGCGTGGACTTGCTGTTCAAGGCGTGAGCAAGAGCATTGGCTCAGGTGCATCGGCATCAGGCTATTTGGTGGCACTGTCATCCACCAATGGGTTTTCGCGCAGCTATCGCCGCACTGGCTTTGGCCTTTCTGCCTCCGTCATTTCTGGTGAAGGCGTGGATATGGTGCGCGACTATGACGGCACGTCGGCCAATCATTTTATCGATCTCGAAACGCCTGAAAAAATTGGCCGCACAGCGGGGGAACGCGCCGTGGCCAAGCGCAATGCGCAAAAGTTGACATCACGCTCGGCCTCGGTGATTTTTGATCGCCGCGTGTCGGCCAGTCTCATTGGCCATTTGGCGGGGGCGATCAATGGCGCGGCCATTGCGCGCGGTGTGAGCTTTTTGAAAGATGATTTGGGCAAGGCGATTTTCAAATCCAATATTGACATTGTGGATGATCCCTTGCGGCTGCGCGGGCCAGCGTCACGCGCGTTTGATGGCGAAGGCTTAGCGGTGCAGCGGCGCTTGTTGATCGACAAGGGCGTTTTGACTGGGTGGATTCTAGATTTGCGTTCTTCGCGGCAATTGGGGCTTGCCCCCACAGGCCAAGGTGCGCGAGGCATGGCGTCTCAACCCAGCCCTTCCACGTCCAACGTGCATATGGAACCAGGTGTTGAATCGCCCGCAGCAATGATGAAGGCTTTGGGCAGTGGCTTGCTGGTGACTGAATTTATCGGTGCCAGCATCAATTCTTCCACGGGCGATTATAGCCGCGGTGTTTCGGGCTTCTGGTTTGAGAATGGTGAAATTGCTTATCCCGTAAGTGAAGTCACCGTTGCTGGCAATTTGAAGGACATGTTTGCCAATCTGGTGCCCGCTGATGATCTTATTTTCAAAGGGGCCACCAATGCGCCTTCCTGTTTGGTTGAGGGCATGACCATTGCTGGAAAATAATATTCCAGATCATTTGAAGGCAGATTGCGCGTTGTTGTTTCAAGCGGTGCGCGAGGCTGGGGCGATCGGCCAAGCCTTGGCCAAGCAGGCCGTCAAGCGGTGGTCGAAACCGGATGGTTCAACAGTCACAGAGGCTGACATCACCATAGACAGCTTTTTGAATGAGCGCTTAATGGCGGCGCGGCCCGACTATGGCTGGCTTTCTGAAGAAACGCCGGACACGCCAGACCGCCTCACCAAGCAGCGCCTGTGGATTGTTGACCCTATTGATGGCACAAATAGCTTTGTGAATGGCACCCAAGGCTGGTGCATAGGTGCGGCACTCACGGAAAATGGCAAGCCGATTTTGGCGGCGTTGTTTCAACCTGTGCCAAATCTTTTCTATGCGGCGGCAGTGGGCTGCGGCACGTTTTGCAATGATGATGCCGCGCACCCCTATGATGGCGGTGGCTTTGCCGGGGCAAGGCTGTTGGGAACGGGGCGGGCTTTGAAAATTCTTCCCGGAATTTCGGCTGAACCTTCACCGCAAATTCCGCTTCTGCTGCGCCTTGCTCATGTGGCCAGCGGCAAGGCCGACATTGCGCTGTCACTCGGCATGCGCAATGATTGGGATTTGGCGGCGGGCGATTTGTTGGTGCGTGAAGCTGGTGGTATTGTGACTCAAAGTGACGGCTTGCCGATGGTTTACAACCAGCCCCTAGCGAAGCAAAATGGTCTTTTGGCTGCAGGCAAAAACAGACACCGCGCTGTGTTGGCACAATTGGAGAAAAATCTATGACATCGAAAAATGAGCAACTTCTCCATTTGGTTTTTGGCGGTGAGTTAAGTGATGTATCACATGTCACGTTCAAGGATTTGGCCAAGCTGGATGTTGTTGGATTTTTCCCGACTTATGCCGCGGCCCACCAAGCCTGGCTCGGCAAGGCGCGCGAGACGATTGATAATGCGCAGATGCGCTATTTTATCGTGCATCTGCACAGGTTGCTTGATCCGGCGACTGAGAAGAAAGAATAGCGAATAGATGGTTTGTAGCTAATGCAGTCATCCCTATTCGCTACTCGCTATCTCACTATTCGCTTTTTTATATCCGGCCCTTAGCCTGCAATTGGCGCAAGGGGAAAGCATCTGCCACATCGGCGGCCAGCACCTCGCGCACTTTTTCGCAATCGGCGCGCATTTGCACCACCAGATCGTCAACGCCTTTAAAAGTTTTGTCCGGCCGGATGAGGTCTACGAAATTGACCAATAGCGTTTTGCCATAGAGGTCAATGGTTTGATCCAGCAAATAGACCTCAAGGAAGGTGCGTTTGGTATCAAAGGTTGGCCTGTCACCAAAATAGGCAGCCCCTTGCCAACATGGCGTTTCTGGTGATGAAGCCGCATCTCGGGCGGTTACAGCATAAATGCCGCGAAAGGGTTCGGCCCCCGGATCAAGGATAATGTTGGCCGTGGGAAAGCCGATGGTGCGGCCGCGCTGATCGCCGGGCACCACTTCACCCATCACGATCCATTGGTAGCCCAACTCATTGGCGGCGGCGCGCACATGGCCACGGCGCAAAGATGAGCGGATAGAGGATGATGAAAATGGTGCGCGCCCATCGCCATCATCTGAAACCTGATCGACGACCGTTACATCAAAGTGGTGGGTGCCACCCATTTCGCGCAGGTTTTCAGAGCCGCCCTTGCGGCCTTTGCCGAAATGAAAATCATAGCCTGTCACCACATGTGAAACGCCAAGCCGTTGCACCAAATGTTGCCAGATAAAATTATTGGCTTCCAGATCGGCCAAGGCATGGTCAAAGCCCAGTGTGACTGCAAAGCCTGCGCCGAAGGCTTTTGTGAGCCGCATTTTCAACGGCTGCGGCGTGAGGCGAAAGACCGGTTCAGCGGGCCTGAAAAAACTTCTGGGATGAGGCTCAAAGGTCAAGATGCCCCACGGCTTATTCGACTTCTCTGCTATACTGCGGGCAATATTCAGCAATTGCTGGTGGCCTCGGTGCAGGCCATCAAAATTGCCGATGGCGACAACACCACCGCGCAAATGCTGGGGGAATAGATCGAGCTGGGTAAACATATCCATGGCTTGGGCCTTAGCCAAAACTTCAACCCCAGTCCAGTTCCTGCATGCTGCGCAAAATCTTGGCTTGGGGAACGGCCTTTTGCGTGCGGGCCAAAATGTCATCACCAGAGTTAATGCCGCCCGTGATGAACACACATGGCACGCCCAGATTGGCAGCTCCTTGAATATCGGTTGCTGGACCATCGCCGATCGCTATAACCTGCGAGATGTCAATGGCGCGGCCCGCCACGACTTTTGCCTTTTCCAACGCCAGCTGATAGATGGGTGAATATGGCTTTCCTGCCATTAACACTTGTCCTCCTATAGCGGCATAGGCCTCCGCCAAGGTGCCCGCGCACAATACAAGGTGTTTTCCCTTTTGTACCACTTTGTCTGGGTTGGCGCAGATGAAGGGCAAATCGCGCTTTTTCATTTCGACAAAGCTTTCGGCATAGTCTGCCGCTGTTTCGGTGGCCTCATTAAAAAAACCACTGCAAGTGACTGAGTTGGCCTCGGCCAAAGGCACCCGCTGCACAGTAAGCTCTGCAAAAATCGAGTTATCCCGCGATGTGCCGATGTGATAGGTTTTTTTGCCGCCATGCTTCACGATGAGGTCACGCGTGGCATCGCCTGAGGTCACCACGGCATCAAAACACTGCGGGTTTACGCCCAAGCTGATCATGTGTTTGGTAACTGAGGCAGCTGTGTTGGGTGCGTTCGAAATGAGAATCACGCGGCCCCCATTTTGCCGGTGGTTGATCAAAGCTTCGACCGCAGTTGGGAATGGCCTCACGCCATTGTGAACAACGCCCCAGATGTCCGACAGCCAAATCGGAAATTGCTGTGACAGTTTTTTCATTATCGCCAGGTGTTAAGCAGCAACGTTAAAATCATTAGCCGCAGTCTCCAACACGTCTTTCTTGACGCGGCGTGGAGTTGCAAAGCTCGAGCCGCTCACAAGGCGCGTGATGTGTGGAAGCTTGCTGATGATGCGGGCATCGTTCACATTGCTGACAATCATTTGCACGCGCGAAGCACGGGCTGTTTGGGTAAAGCTGGCCATGGCCAATGTGGGCCCATGAACCGGATCAATGGCAGCCGCGTCAATGCTTACAAAACGCACATTCAAAGTGTTCATGGCTTGCAGATCAAGGCCCGCAATGGAAACATTTGACAAAGCGAAGCACGCGCCCTTGCGGGCCAGTGATGCCAGACCTTCGAGTGCCAGTTCTGACAGGCCCGCCAACATGGTGTGGGGGAATTCAAACATCAATCCCGCCGATACATCTGATGCCAGCTGGCGAATGTCATTGATCTTGGAAATAGTTTCCGGTGAAGACAGGGTGGAAGCGCCGATGGGCATGAAGATATTCAATTGCGGATCGCGCAGGCGCAATTTGCGCAGCAGAATTTCGGCCTCACGGGCCACAAAAACGTCAAGTGCAGGGCGTGCGCCAATTCGCTCGGCATGATGAAGGAAAAGTTCTGAGGCCATGTCTTGGCCATCTGAATCCGCCAACGCCAGATGCATGCGGTAATGCGCGGTGCGGCCCGTGCTGAGGTCAATGATAGGCTCCAACGACACAGCCATTTGCCCTGCGAATGGTGCAGTCTCTGTGGGTGGCGGGGTAAATTGTGGTTCAGCGCTCTGAACGACATGAACGGGTTGGGCAAAAGGCGCAGCCTCTTGCGGCGCCACTGGCTTTGTTGTGCGCTGCATGCTGGCTAAAAGGCTGGCATAAGACTGTTTTAATTCTGAAAAGCCGTGAGACACTGTGGCCCTGTCTCTGCTCACTTCGCTACGCGTTTCTTCTAACCTTGAGTTCAGCGTTTCCAGTTGGCCTCTTTGCTCTTTAAAGGCCTTCTGGCTGGTGCTGAGGCCCGCAAAGATTTCCAGGTGTTCTTCGGTGTTTTGCATCGCGCGCCGCGCATTCCACACTGTCAGTATGGCTTGGCCAATGCCTAAAAAAGCAACTGCCATCACCATGGCCACCAAGGGTGCTGCACCCCCGGCAAGCATATAGCCGCCGCTACCCAGCGCCAGCGCAATCGCGCCTACTATGGCGGCAACATAGGGAGTATCCTGTTTGCTCATCTCTTCCCTCCGGAAATCGCCCCGGCGCGATCTCGGCCCCGAATCATTGAAGCCACAGACTAAACAGTCTGAGGCTTCATGTGAATCCCGAATGGGAGAATATGCGATCTTAAATTGTGGACATTCAAGCTGTCTTGCGGGTGATCGCACCATCTATGGCGGCCACCACTTCATCCAGATCGCTCTTGGTGGCGATATAGG
>JAGWUY010000189.1 GCA_028868255.1 Alphaproteobacteria bacterium
CGATGATGCAGGGCTGGAGCGTGCCCGTGCCGCCATCATTCGTCTGGGCCTTGAGATGAAGCCGTCGCGGCCACGGGTTGAAGGCGAGGGACAATCGCTTTATTTCTATACCTACGACAATCATTTGTTTGAACTACATACGGGAACGTTGGAAGAGCGCTTGGCCCGCTATGCTAGGGGGTGAGGGCTTGCGTCGTCCGTTTGAAGCTGTAAAGAACCCATTATGAGCCATTCTTCTGCCCCATCCCAACGAATGCTGCGCGCTGGCGAGTTGATCCGCCATGCGCTGGCTGAGATTTTTCAACGTGGCGAAACCAATGACCCTGAACTCGACAAGTTTATGACCAGCGTGGTTGAGGTGCAGCTTTCGCCAGATTTAAAGATTGCCACCGCCTATGTGCGCACCTTGCTGTTTGGCAAAGAGGAGGCTTTGCTGGAGGCCCTCAACCGGAACCGCAAATATATTCGGGGACTCATCTCACCCAAGTTGCAAATGAAGTTTACACCAGAAGTTCGGTTTCGAATCGATTCTTCATTGGATTACGCGAACAAGATTGATGAAATTTTGCATCGTCCTGAGGTACAGCAGGATTTGAAGAAGGAATAGATGAGCTTTTCCCTCCGCGAAAGGGGGGGGGAGGTTCCAGTGAGCAAAATTCTAATAGGCGTTTGATATTTATGAAGAAAAAAGGCCTTCCCGTTCACGGCTGGGTGGTGTTTGACAAGCCTCTGGGGATGAGTTCCACGCAAGCTGTGGGCAAAATCCGCTGGTTGTTTAATGCCGAAAAAGCCGGGCATGGCGGCACGCTTGACCCGCTTGCCACGGGGCTTTTGCCCATTGCTTTGGGCGAGGCCACCAAGACTGTGCAATGGGCGATGGATGGGCGCAAGGTTTACCGCTTTCGGGCGCAATGGGGCACAGAGACAACAACAGATGATCTTGAGGGCGAGGTTTCGGCGCGATCTGATGCGAGGCCCGAAAAATCAAGCATCGATGCGATACTAAATGATTTTGTGGGAGAGATCATGCAAGCGCCGCCGGTTTTTTCGGCCATCAAGATCAATGGTGAACGGGCCTATGATTTAGCGCGGGCAGGCGAAGCGCCGGAGATGGCGTTGCGGCCGGTTTTCATTGAAGGGCTGAAACTTTTGGGTTCGCCTGAGCGACCCCCACCCCAACCCTCCCCACAAGGGGGAGGGGGAAACGAATATTCCGATTTTGAAGTGACTTGTGGAAAGGGCACTTATATTCGTTCGCTGGCGCGCGATATGGGGCGCAAGCTGGGGTGTCTGGCGCATGTCACGCTGCTGCGGCGCGTGTCTGTTGGGTCATTTACTGAAAAAGATATGATTTCGCTGGAAATGTTGGAAGAATTGCGCCATAGACCCGCGCAAGAGGGTGCATTGCAAAATGCACTTCACTCCATTTCGACCGTGCTGGACGGCATCCCGGCACTGGCCGTTATGGATGGGCAAGCCGCCCAATTGAGGCAAGGCCAAACGGTTTTGCTGCGTGGAGCACATGCTCCCATCACTTGTGAGGCTGTTCTGGTGACCCATGAGGGCAGGCCTTTAGGCATCTGCGAAATTGCTCAAGGGTCACTCAAAACCAAACGCCTGTTCAACCTTTAACCGATGTCCGGAGACATAATATGACAATGACTGCAGAGGGCAAAGTTGCTCTCGTTAAAGAATATGCGACCAAGGCCGGCGATACTGGCTCACCCGAAGTTCAGGTGGCGATCCTTACAACTCGTATCAACTACCTCACCGAACATTTCAAGACCCACAAGAAGGATAACCATTCCCGCCGTGGCTTGCTCAAAATGGTTGCGGCCCGCCGCAGTTTGCTCGACTATTTGAAGTCGAAGGATGAAGCGCGTTATCAAACGCTGATCAAGCGCCTCGAAATCCGCCGTTAATTTTATTTCCCTCCCCCTTTGTGGGGAGGGACTAAGGGTGGGGGTCGCTCAGGCATTTGAGTTTGTCGGAACACAAATTGAATGTGTGAGCGACCCCCACCCCAACCCTCCCCGCAAGGGGGAGGGGGAATGAAACTTATATGGAAGGCGGAACACCGTGTTGCTGCCTTGAGACCCCGCAGATGGAGCAAGGCAATAGGGCCGGGCTTCTTACGGTTCAAAGGGGTGCTGCAAGTGCGCAGCAAAGAACCTTAAGGACATGATGATGTTTAATATTGATGTAGAAGAAATCCAATGGGGCGGCCGCACCCTTCGTTTTGAAACCGGCCGCATTGCGCGCCAGGCTGATGGTGCTGTTCTCGTAACCTACGGCGAAACCACAGTGCTTGCCACCGCCGTTGCCGCCCGCGCTGAAAAGCCCGGCATTGACTTTTTCCCTCTCACTGTAAATTACCAAGAAAAAACTTACGCTGCTGGCAAGATTCCTGGTGGCTATTTCAAGAGAGAAGGCCGCCCTTCTGAAAAAGAAACCTTGGTTTCGCGCCTGATTGACCGCCCCATTCGCCCGCTGTTCCCCGAAGGCTTCCGCGTGGAGACCCAAGTTGTGGCGACCGTGCATTCCTATGATATGGAAAATGACAGTGACATCGTTGCGCTCGTTGCATCATCGGCTGCTCTTACGCTCTCAGGCATTCCCTTCATGGGCCCTGTGGGTGGTGCGCGTGTTGGTGTGATCAATGGCGAATATGTTTTGAACCCCACTGTTGAGCAGATGAAGCTGTCTGAGCTTGATCTGGTGGTCGCCGGCACATCTGACGCTGTTCTCATGGTTGAATCAGAAGCCAAGGAACTCTCGGAAGAGAAAATGCTGGGTGCTGTGATGTTTGGCCATGCAGGCTTCCAGCCGGTGATTGATGCCATCATCCGTTTGGCTGAGCGTTCTTCGCGTGAACCACGCGCCTTCAATCCGCCAGATGAAGAAAAACTGTTCAAGGCTGTGAAGAAGGCGGCGGACAAAACCTTGCGTGCCGCTTATGCCATTGCCAAGAAGGAAGATCGCCAAGAAGCCGTATCAAAGGTGAAGGACGACTTGCTGGCCAAGTTGGTTGATGCTGATGATGAAAAAGCACCCTCAGCACAAAAGGTTTCCGAAGCCTTCAAGCATCTGGAAAAGGATATTGTGCGCAACAACATCCTCGATACCGGCCTGCGGATTGATGGGCGCGACACGAAAACGGTTCGCCAGATCATTGCTGAAGCCTCGGTTCTGCCCCGCACACACGGTTCTGCCCTGTTCACCCGCGGTGAAACACAGGCCCTCGTGGTGACGACTTTGGGCACAGGCGAAGATGAGCAATATGTTGACTCGCTCGACGGCATGTACAAGGAAAAGTTCATGCTGCATTACAACTTCCCGCCCTTCTCGGTGGGTGAAGTGGGCCGCATGGGTGGCGCTGGTCGCCGCGAAATCGGCCATGGCAAACTGGCCTGGCGTGCCATTCATCCGATGCTGCCATCGGCTGATGAGTTCCCCTACACGCTGCGTGTTGTGTCGGAAGTGACCGAGTCAAACGGTTCATCATCGATGGCCACGGTTTGCGGTTCATCGCTGGCACTTATGGATGCTGGTGTGCCTTTGAAGTCCCCAGTGGCTGGTATTGCCATGGGCCTGATCAAGGAAGGCGAACGCTTTGCTGTGTTGTCAGACATTCTGGGTGATGAAGATCACTTGGGCGATATGGACTTCAAAGTGGCCGGCACCAATAATGGCGTGACTGCGCTGCAAATGGACATCAAGATCACCGGCATCACCGAAGAGATCATGAAGGTTGCTCTGTGGCAGGCCAAGGATGGCCGCTTGCATATTTTGACCAAGATGTCTGAAGCCTTGGAAAAGGCACGCCCCGGTCTTGGCGAACATGCTCCCCGCATTGAAACCATCAAGATCCCCACCGACAAGATCCGTGAGGTGATCGGCACGGGTGGCAAGGTGATCCGCGAAATCGTGGAAAAGACCGGCGCCAAGATCGACATTCAGGATGATGGCACGATCAAGGTGGCATCGAACTCGGGCGAGGCGATCACCGCTGCGCTGAAATGGATCAAGTCGATCGTTTCAGAAGCCGAAGTGGGCGGCATCTATGATGGCAAGGTTGTGAAGGTTGTTGATTTCGGCGCCTTCGTCAATTTCTTCGGTGCCAAGGATGGCCTTGTTCACGTGTCTGAGCTTGCTCCGCACCGCGTCAACAAAGTGTCTGACGTGGTGAAGGAAGGCGATGCCGTGAAGGTGAAGCTGCTTGGCTTTGACAATCGCGGCAAGGTGCGCCTGTCGATGAAGCAGGTTGATCAAACAACCGGCGAAGATTTGAGCGCCAAGCAGGCCGCAGAAGCACCAGCTGGTGAAGAGGCTGGTTCAAACGAATAATCATCCGTTCACGGATGAAGTTGAAGCGCGGGTTCCGACAAGGGGCCTGCGTTTTTTATTGAAGACGGGCCAGAAATTCTGGTTTAGAGATTTGTGATGACCACTCTCATCGAAATCCCCGCCCTCGGCTGCGATGCGCGGCTTTATGCCAAGGCCAATCCGCTGCTGCCTTCTGGTGTTGTGGCGCAGGTCATTGTGGCGGTGGCGGATTTGATGGCGGGCTGTGTGGCGCAGGTTTTGGCGCAGGCGCCGAAGCAATTTGTGGTGTTGGGCACCAGCTTTGGTGCGCGCGTGGCGATGGAGACAGCGCTGATTGCACCAGAGCAGGTGAAGGGCTTGATCATCATTGGCTCTGGGCCGGGGCCTGTGGCTGACCGGGCGGGAGGCCTGAGGCGTTCGGCCCGCATGCGCGGTGGTGAATTTGAAAATGTTTTGCAAGAGATGGGAGGTATCATCTCGCATCTTCCGGGGCCGAATGGGCCAGACACGATGGCTGCATTCCGTGAGATGGCCCGCGCGATGGGGCCAGATCACATGGCTCTTCAATCAGATGCCATGGCACACCGCATTGACCTGTGGCCGCGTATGGCGGACATCACCTGCCCTGTGCTGTGCCTGTGGGGCGACCATGATCAATATACGCCCGCTGATGTGGGGCGGAACATTGCAGATGCAGTGC
>JAGWUY010000016.1 GCA_028868255.1 Alphaproteobacteria bacterium
CGGCCTTGCAGGCCCACCACCAAAGCTAAATTCTGGCGCACCCTAGGCTCTGCATCAGCTCCAGGTTGGGCTGATGCCGCTCGGAGAATTTTTTCGGCATCCGGCAATTTGCCTTCCATTGCATAGGACATGCCCAAATTGTTTTCGACAGAAAGCTGGTTGGGTTTGAGCGCCAGCGCGGCTTGATATTTCGCCCGGGCCTGCTGATAATTGCCCTGCTGGTCATAGGCTGTGCCCAAGGCTGAAAGCGTTTTCCAATCGGCACCCGGCTGAGCGGCAGACCGTTCCAACATGGCAATGGATTCGCCCACACGCCCCATTTTCAAAAGCTGCTTGCCAAGTTGCGCTTGCAAAGCACCATCGTTTGGGTGTGCGACGGCGACGGATTTCAAAACGGAAACTTGTTGGTCGGTCTGGCCCATCTCTTCTAGGTTCTTGGCATAGTCCAGCCCCACCTTGACGTTGCTCGGATCAGCGCTGAACTGTTGCGCCAATAATTCTGTTCGGCGGAAAGACCCGGTCGCTGGTTGACCACCCGTGCCAGCAAGTGGGCCGGCCGGGCTGGTGCTGCCCGTGGCCATAGGATCGGTCTCGAGGCCAGCATTGCGGCTTTGGCAAGCGCCAAGTGCAAGCGCCGCAACCAGCAACAGGGTCGGTGCCATGGCACGACGTGGATCGGTTGCAAAAACAGGGCGCATGAAAGACTCCAACACAAATTCAAACAGGTCTGAGCCAGAGCATGATGCTTTTTCGTCAATAAACGATTAACCATAGCTAGCAAAACAGCCAGCAAAGAGATTCTCCATGCGTGACGCCGCCGAAATTCTCCTCTCGTCTTCAAAATCTGAAGCCGTCACCCTTCATGTGGTCGAAAAAGCCAAATGGCCAGACACGCTCAAGCGCGGGCCTTCCACTCTCAAGGCTTTGGCCAAATCCATGGGCTTTGAGGCAGCGCCTTTGGCACTGCTGTTTGTGCCCAATGCCAAGGGTGAAGTTGCTGATATCTATGTGGGTGCTCCGGCAGCGGATGCTGATCCATTTGCCCTGGGGTCAATTGCCACAAAACTGCCCCCCGGCCACTATTGTTTCAAAACAGCCCCGAAACAGGCTGGCTTGGTGGCTTTAGGGTGGTGCCTAGAGCTCTACCGCTATGATCCCTACCGCAAGGCAGAAGCCCGCGCCGTTACCTTGGTGTGCCCTGACGGTGTCAATCGCACCGACATCCTGAATGCCGCCGATGCCAGCTTTTGGGTGCGCGACATGATCAATGCACCCGCCAATCTCATGGGGCCAGATGAGCTGGAAGGCGAAGCCCGCAATTTGGCCAAAGCCCACAAAGCCCAAATGACGGTGGTCAAAGGCAAGGAACTGGCCAAGGAATTTCCTTTGATCCATGTGGTGGGGGCGGCCAGCCCGCGTTTACCCCGCCTGATTGATCTACGCTGGGGCAAAGCCAGCGCACCAAAAATTACACTGGTGGGCAAAGGCGTGTGCTTTGATACCGGCGGCCTGGACATCAAACCCTCATCCGGCATGTTGTTGATGAAAAAGGACATGGGCGGGGCTGCGAATGTTTTGGGGCTGGCCCGCATGATCATGGCTGCAAAGCTCAACGTGCGTTTGCGCGTGTTGATCCCCGCCGTTGAAAATTCCATTGCAGGCGATGCCTTCCGCCCCGGAGATGTGTTTAAAACCCGCAAAGGCCTGACCGTTGAAATCGGCAACACCGATGCCGAAGGTCGTCTTGTGCTTTGTGAGGCGCTGGCATTGGCCGACGAAGAAAAGCCTGAGCTATTGATCGACATGGCAACACTAACGGGTGCGGCCCGCGTGGCTCTGGGGCCTGACCTGCCACCCTATTATACCAATGATCAAAAACTCGCTGCGCAATTGGCCACACATGCCGAGGCTGAAAATGATCCGCTGTGGCAGTTGCCGCTGTGGAAACCCTATTTCAGCATGATTGAATCACCGATTGCCGACATCAACAATGCGGGTGCGGGCGGTTTTGCAGGGTCTATCACTGCGGCGCTATTCCTCAAACGATTTGTGGAGCACGCCAAATCCTATCTGCATCTGGATATTTTCGGCTGGGTTCCCACCTCCAAACCCGGAAGGCCCAAGGGCGGTGAAGCTCAAGCCATGCGCGCCCTGTTTGCACTGCTGAAGGCGCAATACGGAATTTAGCTTGCCCGCAGTTCGGAAACGCGCAAGAATAAAACGGTTCCGAAACGAATGTGAGTTGCGTTATGGCTATTCCGCTTTCAACTGCTCAAGCCTTGCACCTGTGGCATGATGTGGGCTTGGCGCAGGTGAAAGATGAGGAGGCAGATTTATCATTGCGGCAAATGACCATTTTACTGACGATTTATTTGGAACCACCGCCGCACACGGTGCGCGGCTTGGCTGTCAAATTGGCCGTTTCAAAACCTGTGATCACAAGGGCCTTGGATGCGATGGGAAAATTGGGGTTGGTTTCGCGCCGGCGCGATGATGACGACAAACGCAATGTGTTGATCCAGCGCACCGTGGGTGGGTCACTTTTTTTGGAGCGGCTGGCGGATTTGATTTCAATTCAGTCTGAGAGAATTTGAAGATGGATAAACGCCTCAACGCTTTCCGCCCAGATCTGGCAGATGCCCGCTTGCAAGGGTCAGTTGATGCCACATGCTTTGTGTTGGGCCGTGAAGTTCAGTTCAGGTGGCCAGTAGCCTCCGTTCACCGTATGGCAGATGCAGGGTCAATGCAGCTCACCCAAGCCTTGATGGGTGAAACGGCTGTGTTGTTTGAGGATCACAACGGTTGGGCGTGGGTGCAGCTGACGCGCGACTCTTATGTGGGTTATGTATGCAGTGAAGCATTGGGCGACAAGGTTGAATCCACCACGCATCATGTTCATGTTGTCTCCACTTTGATTTATCCCAAGCCTGATCTCAAAACCCAGCCCGTGGTATTCTTGCCAATGAACGCCGCAGTGGCCGTGGTGGATGAAGAGGGCGCCTATTCAAGATTGGCAACAGGCGGTTATGTTTTTTCGAAGCACTTGACATCAAAGAAACCAAAACAAGATTTCGTGAATGTTGCAGAAAAATTTCTCCATGTACCCTATCTGTGGGGAGGCAAGACGCATCACGGTCTTGATTGTTCGGGCCTCTTACAAACGGCTTTGCACGCGGTTGGCACCGCGTGCCCGCGAGATACAGATATGCAGGAAGCAAGCCTCGGCACGGCCCTACAGATCAATGATCTTGACGGCTTGACGCGTGGAGACTTGGTGTTTTGGCAGGGCCATGTGGGCATCATGCATGACGAATCGAATCTGCTACATGCCAATGGCTTTCATATGCAGACCGTAATTGAACCCTTGAAACTGGCGGCCACCCGTATCGCGGATTCACACAAGCCCATAACCGCGCTTAAGCGATTGTAATTCACATTTCTGCCGCAAAATGGTCTAGGCATGGCCTTTAAGGTGCTGCGAATGTGCCGCGATTCAGCGCCACTTTGACTCCGAGATCCTGCGGGGGATCGGTGAGGTGAGCGGGCTCATGTTGAGAGCTTTTAACTCTTTCTCCTTCCCAATTTTTCGCGAGATGATCCGTGCAGCTCCTGTCGCCGTCCCGAGTTGTTCACGGGTCTGAGGCCTGCCCATTTGAGTATGTGGGCGGGCCTCACCTTTTTGGCCAGCAGGCCGTGCCGAATCGGTTTATGCTTTGTTCCATCATGTTCAATCCAACTTTGTTTTACATTGGCCAACATCCCGTCAGCCTCACAGAATTTGTAGTGGCGGTGGCTGCAATTGCGCTTGCATTGCTTCTTTTGGCTGTAATTCTGGCCTGGCGCGCGCAATCCGGCCGCCGGGCCGCACAAGACCGCGCGCGCGAGCTGGAATATCACGTAGCTGAAATTTCAGGCGCACTGCAAAACTTCAGCAACCAGGCGCAAGGCCAACAAATGAATTTGCAGCGCACGCTGGACGAAAGACTAGATCAAGTGAGTCAGCGCGTGGGCTACGGTCTGAATGAACAGACGCAGCGCACTGCACAGTCCTTAAGCCAGTTGCATGAACGCCTCGCGGTGATTGATGCCGCGCAGAACAATCTGGCAGCACTTTCCGGCGAGATGATGAGCCTGAAAGATATTCTATCCAACAAGCAAACCCGTGGCGCTTTTGGCCAAGGCCGCATGGAGGCTATTATCACCGATGGCCTGCATAGCAAGGCCTATGCCTTTCAGGCCACGCTGTCCAATGGCACAAGACCAGATTGCCTGATCAGCCTGCCCGATTCAAAACTGAAGCTGGTGATCGACAGCAAGTTTCCGCTGGAGTCATACAATGCCATGCGCGAGTCCGCAGATGAGGCAAGTCACAAATCCGCCGAAGCACGCTTGAAAGCCGATGTGTTGAAACACGTGAAAGACATCGCAGAAAAATATCTCGTATCCGGCGAAACCCATGAGACCGCGATCATGTTTGTGCCATCGGAGTCAGTTTACGCGGAGTTGAATGAGAAATTTGAGGATGTGGTGCAGAAGGCCCATCGTATGCGCGTTATACTTGCCTCCCCAAATGTTTTGATGCTGCTTGTTCAAACGATGCAAGCCATCGTTAAAGATGCGGCCATGCGGGAACAGGCGCATGTGATTCAGGGCGAAGTGGTAAAATTGCTCGAAGATGTGACGCGCGTAAAAGACCGCGTGGGTGATTTAAAGCGACATTTTGAAATGGCCAATAATGATCTGGATAAGCTGGGCATCTCAGCCGAGCGTGTCACTAAGCGCGGCCTTCGAATCGAGAGCATGGAACTAGGTGAGCCACAACAAGCAACCACTGATCCGCAACACCGCCTGGCCAACGGATAAATATTTTTCTTGCCAGCCGCGTCATTCAGCGCAAGCATAGGCCATGTGATGGAGCCGCCCAAACTGGTTCAATTGACAAGGCAGCTCCGAAGCCAATTTTTCAGCATTGGGAGGACTGGCCATGACTTCGACCAAAAGCAGAAAACCTTCAGGCCCACGCTGCATTGCAGTGTTGGGCCCCTATCAAAGCGGCAAAACTACACTTCTTGAAGCGATTTTATTTCGCTGTGGCACAATCGCCCGCCAAGGAAAAATATCCGACCACTCCACCACAGGCGATGCTTCGCCCGAAGCCAAGGCCCACGCCATGGGTGTGGAACTGAATGTTGCCACGGTGGACTTTATGGGCGAGAGTTTCACCTTCTTGGATTGCCCAGGCTCCATCGAATTTGCGCAAGAGGCGCATGGCATTTTGGCAGGCTGCGATGCCGCCCTTGTGGTGTGCGAGGCGGATGAAAAAAAGGCATCCGCCCTACAAGTGATTTTGAAACATTTGGATGAGATAGGCCTGCCGCGCTTTTTATTCGTCAACAAGGTCGACAAGAGCAACACCAAACCACAAGATATTCTGGATTGGTTGCAGCCCTCCAGCAGCCTGCCCTTGGTCATGCGGCAATTGCCAATCTGGGAAAAGGGCGTGATGACGGGTTTTGTCGATCTCGCGCTCGAGCGTGCGTTTGTCTACCGCGAACATGCTGAAAGCAAGGTGATTGCCATGCCCGCTAATATCAGCGACGCAGAGAAATCAGGGCACTTTACTCTTCTGGAAAAATTGGCTGACCATGACGATGTGATGATGGAGCAGTTGCTTTCAGACATTGAGCCACCCAAGGACGAGGTGTTTAGCGATTTGGCGCGTGAATTGGCGCAAGGCTTGATTGTGCCCGTGCTGTTCGGATCTGCCGAGCATGGCAATGGCATTGGGCGCTTGCTGAAAGCCCTGCGCCATGAGGTGCCGGGCGTTGACCAAACAGCAAAGCGCTTGCAGCTCAAATCAGGCACAGCAACCACTGCCCAGATTCTCAAAACCATTCATACCGAGCGTGGCGGAAAGCTTTCGCTCTGCCGCATTTTAAATGGCGAGGTTGCTGATGGGGAAACATTTTATGGCGCCAAAGGCGAGGAAGCTCGAATCGCCGGAATCTTCTCAATGGTAGGGTCTGCGACAAGTAAACGCCAACAAGCAAAAGCAGGAGACACAGTCGCTTTGGGCAGGCTTGAAGCCATGTCTACAGGCGAAACCATTTCTACCCTAAAAGGCCTTACGCCACAGCTGGCACGTCATACCAAAATGTCAGGGGTTTTTGGACAGGCTATTGCTGTCTCAGACCGCAAAGACGAAGTGAAACTGACAAGTGCCATTGCTAAATTGATAGAGGAAGATCCCTCATTGCATCTGGAGCACAACATTGCGACACATGAGATGGTGCTGTGGGGGCAGGGCGACATTCACTTGCGCGTTGCATTGGAGCGCTTGCAGAATAAATTTGGAGTTCATGCAAAGTTGGAACCACGCCGCATCGCTTACCAAGAAACCATCCGTAAATCAGTCCAGCTGCGCGGCCGCCACAAGAAGCAATCCGGCGGCCACGGCCAATATGGCGATGTGGTGGTTGAGATAGCACCACGCGGGCGGGGCGAAGGTTTTGCTTTCACTGAAACAATTGTGGGTGGCTCAGTGCCAAAAAACTATATCCCCGCCGTCGAAAATGGCGTGCGCGAATGGATGGTGAAAGGCCCATTGGGTTTCAACGTAGTGGATTTTGCCGTCAACCTTTCTGACGGTTCCTACCACGATGTTGATAGCTCAGAAATGGCATTTAAAATGGCGGCGCGCTTGGCCATGAGTGAAGGCATGCCACAATGCCAGCCCGTGTTGTTGGAGCCATTTGTTGAAGTCGAAATTCATGTACCATCTCCCACAACATCACGTATCAATCAGATCGTGACGGGCCACCGGGGCCAGCTGCTGGGCTTTGATGGCCGCGAAAATTGGCCGGGCTGGGATACTGTGCATGCGCACATGCCGGAATCGGAAATGAGCTCGTTGATCGTAGAATTGCGCTCAGCTACTTCAGGTGTCGGCACCTTCACATTCAAACACGCACATATGGCCGAACTTTCGGGCCGCACAGCAGATACGGTGGTGGCAGAGGCCAAACAGCGAGCTGAACATTAAGTTCCACAGAAGGTTTGCAACACCTCTTCATGCAGAGCTGGCGCTGCCATCAGGTGTTCCAGCTCCACATGCTGTTCAAAGGGCGCCGCAACAACACGCAGCAAGTCTTGCAAGGGCTGCATGTCTCCGGCTTCAGCACTGGCAAGCGCTTCTGCCACGCGGTGATTGCGGGCAATGTAGCGGGGGTTGCTTCTGCGCATCAACGCAACACAGGCCTGTTCAGCTTCCAATCGCGCTATCCATTGCACAAACCACGCTTCGGCAGCGGCTGATGAACTAAAGGATGACACCAAACCATCAGCACAGCCCGCCTCAAAAGCATCAGCAAGACTTGAAAAGAATAGCGTAAAATCCGCCAGCCCATGGGCCATGTTCCGCAAAGTCAGCGCAATGAATTCGGCATCATCAGGCCTTGCTTGGGTTATGCCTAATTTGGCCAGAAACAGGACTTCAAACGCCGCCTCAAATTGCGGCATGAAAAGTTTCAGTTCAGCCTCCGCTAAGGCGATGGCCGCCTCTTGTTGCGCGTTGATCAAAGGCAACAAGGCTTCCGCCAATCGCGTCAAGTTCCACAGCGCCACCACAGGCTGCTTATCCCACGCATAGCGGCCATTTTGGTCAATTGAACTGAAAGTCTTTTGCGGATCAAACCCATCCATGAAGGCGCAAGGGCCATAGTCAATGGTTTCCCCCACCACGCTCATATTGTCAGTGTTCATCACCCCATGGATAAAGCCAACACTCATCCACCGCGCAATCAATTGCGCCTGTCGGGCAATAGCCTGCCGTAGAAACCAGATTGGCCGCTCTGTGCCCGAAGGAACTGCTGGAAAATTGCGTGCCAATTCAAGATCTACCAAGGCGGTCAGTGCTGCGTGATCGCCGCGCACTGCTGCGAATTGAAATGTGCCAACGCGCACATGGCTCTTGGCCACCCGGGTCAAAACGGCACCGGGCTCCAGCCTGTCACGAGCCACAAGATCGCCGGTTTTCACCACTGCCAATGCGCGGGTGGTGGGGATGCCAAGACCAGCCATCGCCTCGCTGATGATGTATTCGCGCAGCATGGCCGAAAGGGTTGAGCGACCATCGCCACCACGGCTGAAAACCGTGCGCCCCGAGCCTTTCAAATGAAGGTCAACACCTGTGCCGTTTGCCAGTTGCAATTCACCCAATAGGGCTGCGCGCCCATCGCCCAAGCTTGGCACAAAATGCCCAAACTGGTGGCCTGCATAAGCCATGGCCAATCGCGGCACATGGGGCAAAGCTGCATTTCCAGCCAAAGCCGCCAAGGCTTCAGATGAATGCAGCCATTGATATGACAGGCCAAGTTGATCAGCCAGAGCGTCATTCAACAGCAACGCCTCTGGCGCAGACACAGGTTGCAGTGATGCCTCACGATAGAGTGTTTCGGGCAACGTAGAATAGCGCGAAGTAAAAATAGGGGGCGGTGGGTGTTCAGCCATACCTTTTATATACGTACAGAAGCCCCATTTCTCCAGATACCTATTTGCTCAAATAGGCCTGTTGCGCAATTTGCCCTGTAATAGTGTCAAAAGCCGCTGCCATGTCATCGGCGGTATTCACAACAAAGAAATTGTTTGTAGGGTCACTGGCGCAGCCTTGAAGCCTTGCGCTAGTTGCTGCATCGCTCACTCCAACAGCCATGGTGAGGATTTGAATGCCAGAAGCCTTAGCATTGTCGCACAGTGCAACCAGGTTGTTTTCGCCTTGAGTGATGCTGCGCACTCCCCCGGGGCCAAATGCTGCTTCTGTCTGTGTGCCATCAGTCAACAAGACCAAATACTTTATCGTATTGGTGTCAGAGTAATCTGCGATGGCGCCGCCGCTATTGTAGACTCCATTCGGAGACAAAAGCTGATACCCAAACTGAACGCCAAGGGCAATGTGGGTATTGGCATAAGGTGTCATGGCTGCGATCTGGGCTTTCAGGCCCGCAAAATCATTGCTCAAAGGGCGCACTTTCAATTGGCGAGATGCATAACCACCGCAGCCGGAAGTCCACAACCAAGCTGGTGTTGGCTGGTTCCATTTTGAACCATTGCCGGCAGTAGGTACGGTGTCTGTCAGGTTATAGGGAGCAGGGTTATCCAGCGTGCATCCCGTCCACATGCCGGGGCCTGTCTGCCCATAGACAGTTGATTTTGGCAAATCAGTAAAAACCTGATCTGAAAACGGGACCAAACCGAATTTGAGTTTTGAAGGATTAGCGGCGGTCAGACTGTTAACGAGTTTCGTCACAGCATCACGCATTGCAATATATTTGATCTGTGAACCCGCAACTTCTGTCATAGAACCTGAGTAGTCGAGAACAAAGGCAATTTCTGCTTTTTTGTCACTGGGGATCATCACCTCGGTGTGGGTATCCATTTCCAGTTTATTCATGCTGGCCAGTTGCATGAACAAGGACGGAATTTCAACATGAGCCGTACCCGCTACCGTTTTGGCGTTTGGAACATAAGATACCGTAAGGCTGACATTGCTGAGACTGTCGGCGCTCAAATTGGCTTTGAACGTGTCAGTGGCAATAGTCACGCGTTGTGCGTTGGTGGCGCCTTTTGCCGTGGCCCCAGCCAAAGCGCCAGCATCGAGGGCAGCTTGCAGCTGATTGCGCTGATTGTAGAAACTTACAAAATCCATGGCAGCACCTGCTGCCACTAAAATTGGCATCAGTGACAAGGCGAAAATGACAGCAGTTGATCCCCGCTCAGCTTTGGCAATGCGTTTAAATGTACGGCTAAAGGCTTTTGTTAATGTCATCTCTCGCTCCTGTCTCACTTTGGCACATGGGCCAAGCTGATGTGATCAAAGGAGCAAGCGACGATCCAAACACACAGGATTGAGTCACATGCGGTATTTTAGGGTTTAGAAAGTGTTAATAGTCTGACTTAAAAGGGTCGTCTGGCTTTGATGGCCTGAGTTAAAGTGCCCTCATCGAGGTAATCTAACTCGCCTCCTACTGGCACGCCATGCGCCAGCCGCGATGTGGCAACGCCCAAGGATTTCAAACGTTCCGTGATGTAATGCGCCGTTGTTTGGCCTTCGACGGTGGCATTGGTGGCCAGCACCACCTCTTTGATTTCACCGTGGCTGGCACGGTCCACCAGCTTGCCGATATCGAGGTCTTCAGGCCGCACACCGCCAAGTGCTGAAAGTGTGCCGCCAAGCACATGATAAAGCCCGGTCCAAGCACCTGCACGCTCCAGGGCCCACAAGTCCCCTACCTCTTCTACCACACACACCACACTTAGATCACGCCGCGGATCAGAACAGATGGTGCAAGGGTCAAGTGTATCCACATTGCCGCAAGACGAACAAATTTTTACTTTGCGGCTTGCGTCTTCCAAAGCCGCAGCAAGGGGAGAGAGCAGTTTCTCTCGGTTCTTCACCAGATGCAAAACAGCACGCCGCGCCGAGCGTGGCCCCAGTCCGGGCAATTTGGCCAGAAGCTGAATCAGACGCTCAATTTCTGGGCCAGCCTGGCGTCTCATGCGCGCTTCCTAGTTTTTTTTTCTTGAGTTACTCGCCCACCAGATACGCGATAAATGCTGTGGGCAATACGCGTCCAAGCGGGTTTATGAGTAATGGCAACAATGGTGAACTTGCCTGCGAGAGACAAGATATTTTCACAAATCTCTGCTTCACTGGCATCATCCAGCGCACTTGTTACCTCATCAAGCAACAGCAGTTTTGGGCGAAGCACCAAGGCGCGTGCCAATGAAATGCGTTGCCTTTGCCCGCCTGAAAGCTTGGCCCCCATGGTTCCAATATCGGTGTTCAGGCCAGCGCTTAATTCCTCAACAAATTTCAAAGCCCCTGCAAGGCGCAAGGCTTCGACGATCATGGCTTCTGTGATGGAAGCATCACCCATTCGGATATTGTCAGCCACTGTGCCGCGCAAAAGCGTCAGCTCTTGCGGCACATAACCAATTTTTGATCTCCAAGCTGAAATACGCATGTCTTGCATGGTAACCCCATCAACAGTGATGCGTCCTTTTTGTGGGAGATAAAACCCTATAATCAGATCAATTAATGTGGTTTTACCGGCACCGGAAGGCCCGATCAGCACGGTGATTTCATTGGCCTTGCAAGTGAGGTTCACATGGCCCAACACTGCTTTTTTGCCATAAGAAAAACCAACATCCTCAAAACGAATGCCGTTGTGAAGCAAAGGTTCAGCCTTGCCGTAGTCAACTTCAACTTGGGCTTCGGCCTTCTCAACTGCCGCCATTACGCCATTGTAGGATTGAGCCATAACAGCTGAGTTTTGCAAGTTCAGCTGCAACCGCTTAATCAGGTCTACCACCTGGTAGAACACAATACCAACGGCCAACATTTCAGACAGTGGAGTCTGCAAAACCTGCACGCCTACAAAAACACCTGCCAACAACATCAACGCACCCAGAATATCCTGACTGTGATAGGTGCCATGTTGGCTGACCACAACGCCAATCAAGGCGCGGCGCAACTGTTCAACATTGGTAGCAAAACTCTCAAGAAAATGCTTTTGCCTCGCCATGGATTTGAGCGGTTTCATATTGCCCATCACATCCTGCACGCCTGATGTGAGATCGGTTGAAACTTGAAATTGGCGCTTTCCATTTTCACCTGCAATCTTGAGAATGAAGTTCAGCGGCACCGCCAAAACCACAACCGCAATCGCACACATTACGACCAGCTTGAACGAAATGATGGAGGCGACGGTCAATAATCCAAGCCCCGAAATAGAATTAGTCACCAAAAACGCCGATGCCAAAAATGCTTCTCCAGCGGCGGCTGATTGACCTGCCACCATTGCCGAAACTTCACCCGGGCGATGTTCAACAAAATAAGTCCATTTGGCCTGCATCATAGCATTGAGCAGCCGTGTGCGAATGCGAGTTGTTACTTCGGCACCAGATATGGCCACATAGCGCATCGCTAAAAAAGCAATGACAGATTTTGAGACCAACGCTACGCCGAGCAGAATTAGCAGATGGGTAAAACTGGGCGCTATTCCTAAGACACCTAGAAACCGGTTGATTAGCCCCGCCACATAAGACTCATTTCCACCGTCAGAACTGACTTTGGCCACCAGCGGCACCATTGTACCCATGCCCAACATTTCAGAAAGACTGGCGAGCAACATGGAGAGCGTGACAGAAAGCGGCCTTCCGCCAGGCGCTGTCCAAAAGATATGGAGGTTCTTGTTCACGAATGCGCGCCTTTCGCCTTCTTCAACAAGAGATCAAATTGCTGCTCCAATCGCGACACAGCTATACCCACAAAAGATTGCACTCCAAGCGCCACGATAGGTGGTGGTACCTCTGAAAAAAAATCGCTCAATGCAGCGTCATCCATCGCGCCGCGGTTCCACACGGTCTTGCATAAAATCTGGTTTGACACTTGGAACAGGGCAGGCATCTTCAAAATGCGCTCCACATAAAGGCCGTACAATGAATATTCAGACAAAAAAATCTCTCGCCCCAGCGTGTACTTCCAGTCCCGCCCAGATGCCGCCGCGACGTGGGCACATAGGCCACGAACCGTTGCTGCGTGCCACGGTACAAGATTTTCCACATAGGTGGGTGAAGGGAAAATGGGGTCCGGCAGTTTCAATTGTCGTGCTGATACGCTGATATATTTCGGGTTGGGAATGCGATCGGCGGGATATTCAACTTCAGTGCGATAGAATCTGCACTTTCCATTTTCACTCAGGTTGGAAATATCAAAGGGACGAACGAAAAAAACATCGGAATCGCAATAGAGCAATCCTTCATCTTGCACCTGGAAGGCCATCTCCATTTTGACCAGTTGCTGCACATGCCAACCCACCATGAAACCCGTGCGCCAAGAAAACCAGACACTGCGGTTGTTGATGATGGGAATGCGCGCCAAATGGTAAAAAGACTTTGGCAGCAAAGCTTCCATTTCCAGAATGGTGCGGCGCGGACCAGCCAAAGGCCGAAACAACACAAGATCAACAGTTTCCACGATAATGTAATGATGCCAAGGCCCGTTCACAAATGCATCAAGGCTTTTGCACAGCAAAACACAGCGCTCATAGTCGCCGCGGTAACTTGGCGTGATAATGGCCCATGATTGTGCGGCCCCTTGGGAAATGTCGATTTGTGCGCTCAAGCCTTGGCCATGTTCTGCGCCTTGGTTTGGGCGCGGGTTGCGAACACCTCTTCAAGCGTGAAATAAATCACCATCACATAGCCGGCAGCAAAGTAAGCATAGACCGACAGCAGAACCAAATAGCCATTCCACAAACTAAAGGCGGTTAGGCCCAAGAACAGAGCAGTGGCCAGCGCCTCGAACAGGAAGCCGAGAGTTAAGAACTTGAGCTTATAAGCCCTATTCGTTGTCACCTTGTGATCATCAGCCAAAATGTTTAGCTTTGGCGTGCGCACAAATGCTGTTTTACGGCCTAACAGTCCCTGCATCACGGCGATGCTATTGTGCAGACCAAGACCACTGGTAAGGAACATAAACATGAAAGACGAATAAACCGCATGTAGAAACTGGCTGTTGCGATGTTCAAAGTGCCCGTGGGTTTGCGCGGTGGCATAGGCGAACACAATGCTCACCGTGCCAATCAGTAACATTAATCCGATGGGGGCAAAGGCGCGTTCAGCATTGGCACCATAAGCCAATGGATAACAGGCGGCCAAAATGCTAAATACAAAAACGCCCGGGAAAATCAGGCTATTAAGCATGTGAAATGTACCCACCACCTTGCGCGATAAAGGTTCATTTGATCGCCAAAAATTGGGCAACATTTTGCGGCCCACTTCTGCGGCACCTTTTGTCCACCGGAATTGTTGTGAGCGAATTGCGCTCAACTCCACCGGAAGTTCAGAAGGTGTGGAGATGCTTTCCACGAACAAAAATTTCCAGCCGCGCAATTGTGAGCGGAAGCTGAGATCAAGATCCTCCGTCAGGCAATCGCTGCTCCAGCCGCCGGCATCATCTATCGTTTTGCGCCGCCACATGCCAGCTGTGCCATTAAAATTGATGAAGCTTTCGCTGGCCTGCCTGCCGCCTTGCTCCATCGAAAAATGCGCATCTATGCCGAAAGATAGAATTTTGGTGAGGGTAGAATAGTTGGCATTCAAATGATCCCAGCGGGTTTGCACCATACCCACTTTCGGATTTGCAAAATAGCCGATGATTCGTTTGATAAAATCAGGCTGCGGAATGAAGTCAGCATCAAAAATGGTGATGAATTCGCTATTGTCGAGCGCCAAGCCAGCTTGCAGTGCGCCGGCTTTGAAGCCGCTGCGATCGGCCCGGCGAATATGATGTATATTGGCACCAGCTTTGTTGAGCTCAGCAATCACGCGCGCAGCGATGGCCGTTGTATCATCTGTGCTGTCATCGAGAAGTTGAATGGTCAGCTTATCAGGCGGATAGTCCAAGAGCGCAACGGCACGCAGCAAACGCTCCACCACATAGCGCTCATTAAAAATGGGAAGCTGCATCAAGACAGTAGGCAACTGTCCCGGCCAAGCAGGATCAGCTGCACGCCCCCCACCATTGCCCTTGCTGCGCTGATAGTTAAACGCCAGCCAAGCCTGCGACAAACCAAAACTCACAATGCCTAAAGCCATCGCAAAAGTGGTGAAATATAAAACTGTGGTCATCAACGATCCAAAAATCCTTGAGCCTTAGGCTACATAAAAAACAGCGGCGCAGAGGCAGATTCTGTGGCTTTAAGCACCGCCAACCGGGCTTTACAATACAGTTATAAACGCCGAAATATCCTGTAACTAAATGTGAGAACCGGAATGAAAACACGAAGTGTGCATGGATTAGGCTTTTTGCTACGCACAAGCCGTTATGTTTTGGCCAATAGTTTTGGGGCCATGCGCAACACGTTTGTTTATGTTGTGCTTTTGCTTGAAGCGGTGCGGTTGAAGCTGGTGTGGAACGTGGCCATCCACCAACCCAATCCGCTCAGCGCTATTGCTCGTTATTTGGGTCAGTGGTTGCCGCTTTATTCAGGACTTTCGCTTCAAGTGGCACTTGCTGTTGGCGCGATGTTGGGCCTTTCCAAAATTAGCCGCTCGCGCGAGCTTGATGCCATGCAGGCGTTGGGTTTCAGCATGATGCAGCTGTTGGCCCCCATTTTTGCGTTGACCTTTTTGGTCAGCGCAGCCTGCGTGGTGATTTGGGGCTGGCTGCAACCCATTTCACTTTATGATTCATCACTCTTCATCCATGAGGTGCAAGCCACGTCCAGCCTCGTATCTGACGGTAAAAACATGTTCCGGGTTGAAGGCAATAAGACGATTTTGGTGGACGACATAGCGCGAGATGGCCGATTGTTTTCAAAAGTGTTTATGTTTGAGACTTATCCTGATGGCCGCAGCGTGACGACGGCGGGCAGTGCGGGGCAGCTGATCGGTTCCGGCCCCTTGTCTGAGCAATCTTACATCGTAAAAGGGCTGGATGTGATGGAGGTGAAAGGTGATGGATCTACGCCGCTTGCCAAGGGCGGGGCCACGACCACTGCCTCACGCCTTGCCAACGTGCAAGGGCCAATTAAAGCCATCGAAGAAAAGGCTTATGGTGCGCGCGGTCATAGCGAGTACGAATGGACTTTGCCAGAGCTTTTGTCGGGTGGGAAAGACCTGCCATTCACGGTCGCCCCTAATAGAATTTCGGCTGAGTTGAATTACCGTTTGGCGCAATTAGCCTTTCTCTGGCTGCTGCCGTTCATCGCCGTCGCGACAATTATTGAGCCGCGGCGAAACCCGGGGCCATTCCGCTTTTTCATTGGCCTATTTGTGGTGTTGGGCTTCAATCAGTATTTGAGCATCGGCACGAATTTCTCGCGCAACAGCAGCTGGCCCCCAAGCCTAACCCTGTGGGTGCCTTTTGCCATTCTAACGGTGGCGGTTCTTTGGCGCTTTTGGCGTGTGAGCTATCGACCAGCCTTCAAATCGGCGAGATAACGCGTTTTGATTTTTCAACGAAACATCAAAATCGCCTGAAGTCTCTGCTGTCGACTACCGATGTGGATATTGAAACAAAAACGCCCCGCTCGCCATGGGAGGCCAAGCGGGGCGCATGATCAGATCAAAGATCAATCATACAGAACAGCAGCGATCTTGGCATCGCCCATGTTGTCCTTGTTGTAGTAATAGAAGCCAGTATCAATCACTTTTGCGAGTTTTTCGCCCTTCAAAGTTTTGGTCAGCGAAGCAACAGCGCATTGGCCAATGCCCACGGGGTTCTGGGTGATCGAGCCGAGCAACAGGCCAGCGTTGATCGCGTCCTTTTGCTTCTTGCCAGAGTCAAAGCCGATGCCAACAACCTTGGAACCGGTTTCTTTCTTGGCAATGCCAAGGCCCACAGCAGCGCCTTCGTTCGAAGCGAAAATGCCCTTGAGATTAGGATGAGCGGTCATCATCGCCTTGATGTCGTCGGCAGCCTTGCCAGCTTCGTTAGCAAACTTCACGTCAACAATCTTGATCTTCGGGTGCTTGGCCATTTCATCTTCAAAGCCCTTGCGACGGCCAATGCCGGTTGCAGAGGTTTGATCGTGAATTTCGGCGGCCACTTCGCCTTCGTCACCAATGGCGGCAGCAAGTTGCTTAGCAGCTTCAGCAGCGGCGGCAACGTTGTCAGTTGTGCATGTGGTCACAGGCATGTCGTTGGCAACGCCAGAGTCAAAAGCCACGATTGGAATCTTGGCATCAGCAAATTGCTTCAACGCCTTGTCTTCAGCTTTGGTGTCCAAGGCAGCAAAAGCCAAACCAGCAGGCTTCTTGGCAAAAGCTGCGTTTAGAATATCGATCTGCTTGTCGATTTCAGCTTCTGTGTTTGGGCCTTCGAAAGTGATGGTCACGCCATCAGCCTTGGCTTGAGTTTCTGCGCCAAGTTTCACAGCTTGCCAGAACTGATGACTAAAACCTTTAGCAATAACCGCGTAGTAAGGCGCTTCGCCAGCATAGGCTGTTGACGAAAACGCCGAAACAGCAGCCAAAACGGCGGCTGAGGCGAGAAGTTTCTTCATAGGTTTCTCCCTAGTTAGAAGTAAGTTGACCCCGAATTAGAAACCAGAACCTGACGGGGACGCAATCAGGCTCCGGATTAGTTTTCTGTTAGCCGCGGTTCTTCAGCCTCATATCAACATAAACTGCTGTAACAAGGATGGCCCCCGTGGCCACGAATTTCCATTGATCAGCAACACTCAGAACCGTGAGTCCATTGGACAACACGCTAATGATAAATGCGCCTATCACGGTGCCCAGAATTGTGCCACGACCACCAGCCAGTGACGTGCCGCCAATCACCGTGGCGGCAATCGCATCAAGTTCGTAACCCATGCCAATGGCGGGCTGCGCTGAACCCAAACGTGACGACAGCAATAAGCCAGCAATGCCGCAAATCATGCCGCTGAGCGCATAAATGCCAACTTTCCAAAGGTTCACGTTGACGCCTGAAAGCCGCACGGCTTCTTCATTGCTGCCAAGAGCAAACACAAAGCGGCCCAGAATGGTGCGGTTCAAAACAATCGCTGCCAAAACTGCCACGATCAGCATGATGATGACTGCGTTCGGAATGGCAAGGCTCGGGATAATTTTTGAGAGCGTGCTATCAGGGGACAGAAGCGTATAATTCGGCTGGTCGTCAAAATAGATGGGCTTTGCATTGGTGACGACCAGATTGAGGCCATAAAGTGCGCGCATGAAGCCCAGCGTGACGATAAAGGGTGGAATTTTCAAATAAGCAATCAATGACCCAGAAAATGCCCCAACAGCAGCCCCTCCGAGCAATGCGCCTGGAATGCCGATCCACAAGGGTAGACCCATATTGATTGACAACGTGCCCGCGATGATGGCGCAAAAGGTCATCAAAGTACCAACAGAAAGGTCAATGCCAGCTGAGATAATCACCAACGTACAAGCTATGCCCAAAACCGCATTTACGGATGTCGCCGTCATGATGTTGATGGCATTGTTCCAAGACAAAAACACTGGTGAAGCGATGCTGAAAAAAGCGATCAGTAGAACCAATACGGCGAAGGCAACGAGTTTTTGCAGCGCCGCGACTGAAAAAACGCCAGACTTTTGATCCTCAGCTTGGGCAATAGGGGTGGCAGTCATTTAATTCTCCAAGTCTAAGCGGCGTTGGCATGGCGCAATGTAGCCAGATGCATGATTGATTCTTGAGTGGCATGTTTGCCATCCAGTTCGCCAGTGATGCGTCCTTCACACATTACCACAACACGGTGAGATAGGCGCAGAACTTCTGGCAATTCAGATGAAATCACCACAATGCCTTTGCCCTGTTCGGCCAGGTTCTGTAGCAGTTTATAGATTTCGGCCTTGGCCCCCACGTCAATGCCGCGGGTCGGCTCATCAAAGAAAAGAATATCACAATCGCGCAACAGCCATTTTGCGATCACCACTTTTTGCTGATTACCGCCAGAAAGAAGCCGGGTTTCTTGATGAACATGGGGTGTCTTCACCTTCAAAGTGCCCACATAACTATGCGCATCCTTGTTCAAGGCCTTGTCCTTCATCCAGAAGCGCGCACTGAGGTAGCGGCTCCACGATGGAAGCGTAATGTTGTCACGCACTGACATGCCCGTAACAATACCAAAGCGTTTGCGATCTTCGGAAAGATAGGCAAGCCCATTCTTCACAGCGTCTGCTGGCGAGTTGATCTTGCGCTTTGATCCGTGAATATATATTTCACCGCTATCAATGGCATCTGCGCCGAAAATGGCGCGTGCCACCTCTGTGCGGCCAGCGCCCATCAACCCTGCAAAGCCGAGAATTTCACCTTTCTTGAGGGAGAAAGTAACATTCTTGATATGCTTGCCGCGGTTGAGACCTTCAACGCGCAGCACTTCTTCGCCATAGTTGCGGGCCTCTTCGCGCGTCGCATCAGTCAACTCACGTCCCACCATCAGCGAAATGATTTTTGCCATCGATGTTGTGGCGGCAGGAAGAGTGTCAATATATTGCCCATCACGCATCACAGTGATACGGTCTGCAATGCGTTTCACCTCATCCATCTTGTGAGTAATGTAGACGATGGCCACGCCTTTGCGCTTTAAATCATCGATGACAGCAAAGAGGTGTTCTACCTCTTGTTCATTGAGCGCTGAGGTCGGCTCATCCATCACCAGAACTTTTGAATTGAACGACAGCGCCTTGGCAATTTCCACCAGTTGCTGCTTGGCCACGGTTAAGCCGCCCACTTCCACGTCGGGAGCAATATTGACATTCATGCGCTTGAAAACTTCGGCAGCTTTGGCATTCAAGGCAACGTTGTCAGTAAACACGCCAAAGCCCCGGCGCGGTTCACGGCCAATGAAAATATTCTGCGCCGCCGTCAGGTGGTTCATCAGGTGCAATTCTTGATGGATAATGCTGATGCCCAAATCTTGCGCAGAGCGCGGACTTGGCATGGTCGCGGGCTTGCCATCCACAATAATCTCACCGGCATCGGGTTGATAAACACCCGTAAGTATCTTCATGAGCGTGGACTTGCCGGCACCATTTTCACCCATCAAGGCGTGAACTTCACCGGCACGCAAATCAAACCGCACACCGCGCAAAGCACGAACACCAGGAAATGATTTCTCGATGCCATGCATCTCAACGACAGACGGATGCTTAGGTGCAACAACCTGCGTATCAGTCACACTTGTGCTGACGGATTTTGGCGAACGTGCCATAAGTCTTTGCTCTCCCTTGCGTCTTGCAGCTTGTCTTTGGCGATTGGCCTGATGGGCCTTGAGGCCCCGCGCTTGACGTTGAATCCGACTATTGCGCCACTTAAGCCGACCTTCAAGTGCGGCACTTGCGAATAGCGCGTTTTCCAGCAATATTGTTGATCAAATTTGATCAGTGCATATAGAGATAATGGCTATCACATTAAAAGACATTGCAAAAATGGCAGGCGTCGGCACGGCAACCGTTGAGCGCGTGATTAATGGCCGGGGCGGTGTGCGCCCGCAGTTGGCTGCAAAGGTGCTCGATGCTGCCCGTAGGCTGCAATATCGCAAGACATTACCCAGTCTTCACCGAGGAATCATGCGCATCGAAGTCTTGATGTTGCGGCCAGAGCTTTCATTTATCGCACGTATGTCGCATAGCTTTGAGCGGCTTGCGGCCAGTCTTGATCCGTCTATTGCGGTTCACCGAACGATATTAAGTGAAGTCACACCACAGGAAATTGCTGCACGCATTTCAGACCCACGTTTCCGGCGCGCGGCGTTGATTGTCGCTGTACCCGATCATCCGGCCGTGCGTGAGGCGCTGCGGGCCGAGCAAGACAAAGGTGTAGTGATTATCCAATTGATTTCACCTGTTGAGGCGTTGCAAACAGATTATGTGGGCATCGACAATCAAGCAGCTGGCCGGATGGCTGGCCTGCTGATGACAGGGATGCAGAGGAGTGCAGGCTCTGTGGTTGCCCTGTTCCATTCTCAGGCCTATGCCGTTCATCGCGCCCGCATTCAAGGCTTTTCACATTTTATGGCTAAGCCAGAGGCAGCGCACCTGAATTTCAGTCTGGCGGCATTCACTTACGACAATGATCAAGAGGCCGCTAAGATTGTGTCGAGTTTGATCCGCAGCACGCCTGATTTGGTTGGAGTTTACAGCACAGGTGGCGACTATGGCCCCCTCTGTGAAATGCTGCGCCGGACGCCGCAAGAAACACCACTCTGCCTGATTGGCCATGAACTGACGGCGCAAAATGCCGCTGCCATTCGCGACGGAACAATCACCGCTATTATCGACCAAACTCCAGAGGCACAGGCCAGACGTTCGCTTGACTTGGCGCTGTACCGCCTTGGCTTATTGGATACGGCGGTGGATACCAGCCCTATTCGTTTCATTACGATCACCGCTGAAAATCTGTGATCAAATTTGATCAATTGGCGACTTTCGTTTTGCAGATTCTGATCTATCCATAAGAAAAATGCGAGGGATGATATGCAGCAAAGACGGCTATCCGTTTTCGATCTTCTGAGCCAGAAGGGCAAACGCAAATGGGTGCAGGTGCACGTAGACAGCGCGGCTGAGGCCGCCGCCGCCGTCGCTGCAGGCATCGATATTCTGTCCTGTGAGCCTGACCACACATTGGAACCCATTCGCGCTGCTGCGCCTTTTGCATTTATCTCGGCGGGCATGCCGCATGGGTCTGTGACGTCACCACAACAGGCTGTGCGCGCGGGTTTTGACATTTTAAAGCGCGGGGCCAGCGCGGTTTACACATCGCATTCGGCGCATTTTGTTGAGGCCATGGCGCGTGAGGCTATTCCCGTCACCGGCCATGTGGGGCTTGTGCCCAACAAGTCCACTTGGACCAACTTCCGCGCCATTGGCAAATCAACTGATGAAGCCTTGCGCGTCTTACGCGCCGCCAAGGATTTGGAAAATGCGGGCGCCGCGTTTTTGGAGGTTGAGGTTGTTCCCGTACAATTGGCAGATTTCATCACCCGCAACACCCCGCTCATCACCATGGGCATGGGCTGTGGAAAAGTGTGCGACACGCAATATCTGTTTTCATCCGATGTGCTGGGCACCAACACCGACCACTATCCACGCCATTCCAAAAAATATGCTGATTTTGTGAAGCTGGAAGATGAATTGCAGGAAAAGCGCGTTGCCGCCTTTAGCCATTTTGCCCGTGAGGTGAATGCTGGCATTTACCCGGAACCGCAGCACCAAATTGAAATGGATGCCGCCGCATTCGAAAAATTCCTGACCCTCTCTCAAAAGGTTTAGACCATGGATGATCTGCAGTTTGGCACCCGCAACAAGCGCGGCGACTGGGCACCGAATGAACCAGCAGGCATTGCCCCTATTTGGGAAATGCCGCCCAATCTGATGAAAATCATCAAGTGGCTGCCGCAATATTTTTTCCCTTATGACATGTTATGGATCGCTTCTGCCTTGCTGTGGTGGAATTACGTGTTGCCCGATGTGGAGACGATGAAGGCATTCGGGTGGGGCTGGGTGATCAGGTTGTTTGTCATCAACACGGCAGCACTTTTTGCATTCTATGGTGTTTATGAGCTCCGGCTCTACATCAATCGCACCCAGGGCCCGCGCTTCAAATACAATGGCAAATGGCCTTCTGAAAACAAATCCGATGTCTTCTGGTTCAAGAGCCAGAATATTGACAGTTGCTTGCGCATTTTCTTTCACGCCATGCCCATCTGGACGGCAATTGAGGTTGCCATTCTTTATGCCTATGCCAATGGCTATGTGCCATGGATCAGTTTTGCCGATCATCCTTGGTATCTGGTGTGCGTCGCTCTGCTGATGCCTATTTTGCATGAAACCCATTTCTATGTGATCCATCGTCTGATCCACACACGGTTTCTCTACAAACATGTGCATTCAGTCCACCACAACTCGGTCAACCCATCTCCATTTTCGTCGCTTTCAATGCACCCGGTTGAACTTGTGCTCTATCTCGGCATGGCCCTCTGGCATTTGATCATTCCGTCCAACCCGATCCTCGCTCTTTATCAACTGCACCGCGCCGGCTTTGGTGCCATTCCGGGCCACATCGGTTTTGATAAAATTGAGATGGGTGACAAAGGTGGCATGGATACACACGCCTATATCCACTACCTGCACCACAAATATTTTGAGGTGAATTATGGCGATGGTCTGGTGCCGTTTGATAAATGGTTTGGCACCTTCCATGACGGCACGAAGCAAGCCGACGCTGTGATGGATGCCCGCTTTGAGAAAAAACGC
>JAGWUY010000190.1 GCA_028868255.1 Alphaproteobacteria bacterium
TGGCTGGCAACCGCCACAGGCACGAAGCCTTTAAATCCATCGAGGAACAGGGTGAGCGCGGCTATGAATTTGTTGCCCATGCGCAAAACATTGGTCGCACCAATATTGCCAGAACCAATTTTGCGCACATCGCCCAAACCTGCGGCATGTGCTAAAATCAATCCAAACGGAATGGAGCCACACAGATAGCCAAGCGCGGCGGCATATAGGTTTAACATGAATTCTTCCCCTCGATGTCAGGGAGCGTAATTGTAAACGCTGCGCCCTGCAACCACCGTTTCAACGGCGCGCCCTTCCAGCGTGCGATCTTCAAATGTCGTGTTTTTTGAGCGCGAACATAGGCTTGCGGCCTCCACCTTCCAGTTGAGGTGAGGGTCAACAATCACAAAATCAGCAGGCGCACCCGCTGCAAGTCGCCCTGTTTCCAACCCCAACATCTTAGCCGGCTTGTGAGACATCGCTTCAACAAGCCTTTCTAACGATATGTTTTCATTGTGATATAGTTGGAGTGCTGCGCTTAACAGCGTTTCCAAACCAATAGCACCATATGCCGCTTCGGCAAAAGGCAGGCGCTTCGTGTCGTCGCTTTGCGGGTTGTGCCCCGAAACAATCACATCAATCGTCTTGTCGGCAAGTGCTGCCACCAAAGCGCAGCGCTGCGTTTCAGAACGCAATGGTGGCGAGAGTTTGAAGAAGGTGCGGTAAGCGCCTATGTCATTCTCGTTCAACACAAGGTGGTGGACTGAAACGCCACAAGTCACCGGCAGGCCGCGCGCTTTGGCCGCGCGCATCACCTCAACTGATTGGGCGCAAGAAATCTGAGCGGCGTGATAGCGGGCCCCTGTCATTTCCACGATGCGTAAATCGCGCTCGAGCATGATCACTTCCGCCATGTCAGAAATGCCGGAAAGGCCCAGCCGAGATGCCATTTCCCCGCCATTCATCACGCCGGATGAAAGTGCAGGCTCTTCCACGTGCTGCACCACCAGCATATCAAAATCTCGGGCATACATAAGTGCGCGGCGGAACATATTGGCATTCGCAACTGACCGTGTGGCATCGGTCACGGCTACAGCACCGGCGGCTTTTACAAGGCCGATCTCGCTCATCAATTCGCCGTTCAGCCCTTTGGTAATGGCGGCCATCGGGGCAACACGCACCATTGCCGTGTCGCGCGCACGGCGCAGCACATAATCCACAATCGCTGCATCATCGATCACTGGCTGCGTGTTGGGCTGCACGATGATGGTGGTCACGCCGCCTGCCGCTGCTGCCTCTGATGCGCTCGCCAAAGTTTCGCGGTATTCTGTGCCCGGTTCACCCGTGGTCACATGCATGTCAATCAACCCAGGAATCAGCAGCTTGCCTTTGCAGTCAGAGATCTCGGTTCCAGCCCCAACCATGTTGCGCGTCACATGCGGGCCAACAGCCAAAATCCATCCATCATCCACAAGGATGCCGCCCAATCCATGCAGGCCTTGAGCGGGGGAAATAATCTGTGCATTGATCCACGCGCGGCGTTTGGAGGTGGTGCGGCCCGTCATCGCTGGCCTCCATTTTGGCCATTGCGCGATAAAGCATCCAGCACGGCCATGCGCACGGCGACACCCATTTCCACCTGTTCACGGATTACCGATTGCGCGCCATCTGCCACCGAAGAGTCAATCTCCACCCCGCGGTTCATGGGGCCAGGATGCATCACCAAAGCACCTGGTTTCGCGCAGGCCAGCTTTTCTTCCGTCAGGCCATAGAAGTGATAGTATTCGCGCTGACTTGGCACAAAGGCGCCGCTCATGCGCTCCAACTGCAGGCGCAGCATCATCACCACATCAGCGCCTTCAAGCCCCTTGCGCATATCGGTGAAAACCTCCACCCCAAAATTGGCGATGCCTGATGGCAGCAACGTGGACGGGGCAACCACACGCACATGCACACCCATTTTGTTGAGCAGATGAATGTTGGAGCGTGCCACCCGGCTGTGCAGCACATCGCCACAGATCGCCACGGTCAGGCCTTCCAGCATGCCAAAATGGCGGCGAATGGTGAGGGCATCGAGCAATGCTTGGGTCGGATGTTCATGTTGTCCATCGCCACCATTGATCACCGCACAAGACACTTTCTGCGCCAGCAATTCTGCCGTGCCGGAAGACTGATGCCGCACCACCAGAAAATCCGGGTGCATGGCATTGATGGTCATCGCCGTATCCAACACCGTTTCACCCTTGGAGATGGAAGATGTGGAAACCGCCATATTCATCACATCAGCGCCGAGGCGCTTGCCGGCTATTTCAAAAGAACTTTGCGTACGGGTGGAGGCTTCAAAAAACAAATTCACTTGCGTCAAGCCAGTCAGAATGGCGTGACGCTTTTCACTGCCCCGGTTCACCTCAACATAGGTTTCAGCCAAATCAAGAAGGGCTGGAATTTCCAATGGAGAAAGATCAGAAATTCCCAGCAAATGCTGAGATTTTAAAAGAGCAGGCGTTAAGCGATGCGATGTCATTAAAGGGGCTGATTAGGGGAGATTTAGGGAGTGAGCAAGGGGCAGAACTGTCCTGTTGAAATTTTGGTTACCTGCGTTGAGGCGGTTTCGCTTGGGCACAGGTCTAGCAGCTCTATGTCCCAAGCGCTGCGACCTGCACAAGCTAACAAAGTATTTAGCTATTTTCGCTACGTTGAAAAACTTGAATTAAGTGCCGATTCGCAAGCCATAGAAGCTGGCGAAAGCAACCGGGGAGCGTGATGAAGTTAGGCAATATCCTTGTCGCAAAGGGTTTGATTACCGTTGAGAAAATCAACCAAGCGATGGAGCACAATGCAGAACACGGCGGTCGTTTGGGCGATAGCTTGGTTGCATTGGGCTTTTTAACACACGAACAAATTGACCGCGTGCTGTCTGAAGCACCGCAAGCGCCTTCCAATTTGGCCGATACTGGCATCGATTCAGTATTGTTGCTCGAGTTGGCCATGAAAGGCATGTATTCCGAAAATTTGGAAACAGCTTCGCAATTGGCTGACGCTATGAAAATCTCGGCAGCGGCCGTCAACCAACTTTTGAACGAAGCAAAAGAGCGCAAATTTGTTGAGTCCCTTGCTGTGGCATCAACGGGCGGGTCAATGGCAGAAATGCGGTTGGTGTTGACGAGGGCAGGGCGCGAATGGGCCGCAGATGCCATCAAGCGCGGGCAATACTTTGGACCTGCCCCTGTCAGTTTGACGGACTATCAAGAGCGCATTCAGCTTCAACGTATCACCAACGAGCATGTAACGCGACAACAGTTGGACGAGGCGTTCAAGGGGTTGGTGATGACAGAACGTTTTGTTAGTCGCTTGGGTCCTGCAATCAATTCAGGCAATGCAATTCTCATTTATGGCCCGGCGGGCAATGGTAAAACCACGGTCGCTGAAATCGTAGGCAAAATTTTTCAAAACGTGATTTATGTGCCCTATTGCGTGGATATTGATGGCGAGATCATGAAGGTGTTTGATCCCGCCGTACATATTCAGGTTGAAAACGTACCGGAACAAAATGGCGGTGCTAATTTGCGCCGCAGCCGCATCGACCCGCGTTGGGTCGCCTGTTATCGCCCTATGGTGATTACCGGTGGCGAGTTGACCGTTGAAATGCTTGAGCTCAAATATAACCCCATCGCGAAATTCTATGAGGCACCGCTTCATATCAAAGCTTTGAACGGTACATTCCTGATTGATGACTTTGGCCGCCAGCGCGCCAAGCCAGAAGACATTCTGAACCGATGGATTGTGCCATTAAACAGCCGCGTGGATTATCTCACCAGCCATAGCGGAAAGAGCATTATGATACCTTTTGATGAAATTGTGATTTTTTCAACCAACATGCATCCTGATGATTTGATGGATCCTGCTTTTCAGCGCCGCATCAGCTATAAGCTGGAAACGGTAGAGCCGCCCGAGGACTTGTTCATCAAGGTTTTTGTTGGCATGGCGGCGAAATGCGGCCTTACACTGACACAGGAAATTTATGAGCTGGTGGTTGAAAGCATCCGCGCCAACTCAGCACCATTGGCCTATTTTCAGCCAAAATTCATCGTCGAACAAGTCCTTGCCTCATGCAAATTTGAAGGCATTGCGCCGCAATTCACCATGGACAACGTTACCGATGCCTTGGCCAACCTGTTCGTCAAAAAACCAGATGGAAAAATGTTCGGCGTAAAGCGGAGTTAAGCACTGGTGCGCACCGCATCCAGCATGCTCTGTAAAATATAGGCCGCTGCCAATTTATCCACATTGGCCGCCCGTTTGGCGCGGCTCAGGTCAGCTTCCAGCATGGTGCGCGTCACTACAACTGTGGACCAGCGCTCATCCCAGAAGATGATGGGAAGGGGGGTGAGCTTGCCCAGATTGCGTGCAAAAGCGCGGGTCGATTGGGCGCGCGGGCCTTCGGTGTTGTCGAGGTTCACGGGAAGGCCCAGCACGATAAGTCCGATGGCTTCTGCCGCTGCAAATGCAATCAACTCCTTCGCTTCAGCCATGAATTTTGTACGCTCAATGGTATAGCGCGGCGTGGCGATCTGATTGGTCAAATCTGATGTGGCGATGCCGATGGTTTTGGTGCCCAAATCCAGCCCCAACATGCGCCCACCTTTGGGCAGGGCGGCAAAGGCAGTTTTGGCGGTAGCAAGAAAATCACTCATGGACTGGTTCCCTAGTCGCATTCTGGCTCTTTCGCAAACTGGGATGTAGCAGTAATGGCCACCTTAGCGTCATTCCCGCGAAAGCGGAAATCCATCACGGGTCGAACAACATGCCTTGAATGGACTCCCGCTTTCGCGGCAGTGACGGTAAAAAGAAACGGAAACAGAATGAAAACCACCCCATTTCGCCCGGTCGGCCCCATCGTAGAAACCAAGTTGCCAAGCCTTGTGCCAGATTTGAGCGCGATCCAGGGCCGCTATGTCACATTGGAAGCATTGAACCCAGCAAAACATGGGCCGGACTTGTGGAACGCGGTCAAAGAC
>JAGWUY010000191.1 GCA_028868255.1 Alphaproteobacteria bacterium
TCTAAAGCCATGCGCCGGGCCAAAGCCGCGTTACGTGCCAAGCGTAAACCATTGCCCTATGATAAGAAACACGCATTGAATGATCTGGAAGCCATTCTCAGCGCGTGAAACTGGGGATAAACTGGCCTAAAAGATCGTACACTTGACCTGAATTGCGTAAACAGCAGTGATGGAGAGCAAACCCGTGTCAGATACCGCAAAGCCAGCGACACAACCGGAATGGCCTGATGGCCAAGCCCCACTGCGCCTTGTGCCTGCGGTGCAGCCAGATGAATTGATTGTTGATGTTGGCGGATTTGAGGGGCCCTTGGACTTGCTGTTGGAATTGGCACGGGCTCATAAAATTGACCTTGCACAAGTTTCAATTCTTGCGTTGGCTGACCAATATTTAGGGTTTATTGAGCGCGCACAAAAAATGCGGCTGGATGTGGCGGCAGATTATCTGGTGATGGCCGCTTGGTTGGCCTATCTCAAGTCGCGCCTGCTGATCCCCGCTCCACCTGCAACTGATGAAGCTCAACCTCAGGATATGGCAGCCCGCTTGGCTTTTCGCTTACAGCGCTTGGCCGCGATGCGTGATGCTGCCGCTAAGATCATGGCCATGCCGCAATTGGGCCTGCATGTGTTTGAGTGTGGTGCGCCGCAGCCTTTAGTCGTGGATGTGCAGCGGGAATACGCTGATAACCTGATTGACCTGCTGAAGGCCTATGCTGATCGCCGTCAGCGCAAAGTGGTGCGCCAAACCTATACTGTAAAACGCCAACCCACATGGTCTATCAAAGAAGCGCGCGAAACACTGGAGCGTCTGATGGGGGCAATGGATGAGTGGGGCACCTTCGATGTCTGGTTGGAGCGCTATTTGGCCAGCCCTGAAACCCGCCGTTCGGTTCGCGCCTCAAGCTTTACCGCCAGTTTGGAATTGGCGCGAGACGGGCGCATTGAAATGCGCCAGGAACAGGCCTTTAAACCGATCTATATGCGCCGCAAAGCAATGACCGCGGCAGAAGGAAACTAGGACCGTGCAGACCAACGCCCAAGCCGCTGAAAGAGAACCTAAGATGACAGACGATGTTGAAGACACGGTTGTCACTTTTCATCCACAAGCAGATCGCAGCCAGAATTTGCGCATCATCGAGGCGATGTTGTTTGCATCAGCAGAGCCTGTTGGCATTGAAAAATTCCAGGAATTTTTAACTGCCGATACTGACATTTTTGGCCTTTTGGTTGACCTTCAAACGAATTACGAAAATCGCGGCGTGAACGTCGTTCAGGTGGCCGGCAAATGGGCACTGCGTACGGCGCCTGACATGAGCGCCATTCTTCGAAAAGAAACAACCGAACAAAAAAAGCTCACCAAGGCAGCTTTGGAAACTCTTTCTATCGTTGCATATCATCAGCCTGTGACCCGCGCCGAAATTGAGGATATTCGTGGTGTGGCCATTTCCAAGGGAACTTTGGATAATCTCTTGGACATTGGTTGGGTGCGCATGCGCGGCCGCCGAAAGACTCCGGGCCGGCCCGTTACCTATGGTACAACACCCGCGTTCCTCAACCATTTTGGCTTGAATGAACTCACCGATTTACCGGGCTTGCATGAGTTGAAAGCCGCTGGCTTGTTGGACGGCAACATTCCTCCTGGCTTTGATGTGCCCATGCCACGCGTTTCAGACGCGTTGACCGCAGACGAAGATCCGCTGGACGGCACGGAACAGATGCCACTGGAAATGCATCTGCCAGAAGAGGGGACAGATGAAGCACCTCCGATGACAGATAAAACAAGCTTTTAAGTCGCAAGTTTTAAATACGCTATTGCCGTTCTAACATATACTAAAACTGCGCCTTCTGACGTATGCTGCGCCCGCCCACATACTCCGCTGAGTCACGACGAAATAAATTTAGGCTGCGGGTGCATGACCTGTTCTGCATTTACCTTAATGATTCATGGTAAAGACAAGACCGATGGTGTTTACCATAGGTTACGCTGGCTTTTTGCACGGCAAAGATGCATAGATTTTTACACGAATTCTGATGCGTCTGTTTAGTTTCTCCAAAGGCAAACAGGCATTACTCCAAGAGGAACGGCGCACTTGCACCGTGGGCCGTTCCTCCAGCACCTTTGTTGAAGCAAAACGCTTCACCCTCAATCCTCTGGGATCAGGCCCGCCGCATCTCCTGACCTCGGAGGTAAGCCGGTCCAGGCCGTGAACTGAGTGGCCTCCTCGTTTACAATCAGTCTGGGCCGGCACCTTATTTTTCCCACTCACGCAAAAAAAAGGCGCCCAAAACTGAGCGCCCTTTAAACTTTATAACCCGATCACTTACTTGATCTTGGTTTCCTTGAATTCCACATGCTTGCGTACAACAGGATCATATTTCATAAACGAGAGTTTCTCGGTCTTGGTGCGCGAATTCTTCTTGGTCACATAGAAAAAGCCTGTATCGGCGGTCGATGCCAGCTTAATCTTGATCACATTGCCTTTAGCCATAATAGTCTCCGAATGTCAGTTGCGCCGGATAGACCCCAATTGGGGCCAAAAGTCAAGCTTGCCTTACTGGTCAGAGTGAAATGAGCCACTGAGGCCAAATCCATGCATTCTGTTGGCCCACTGCAGCCCCACCACGACACCCTTCAACATGGGCAACAGCACCAAAGTGAGAATTGCCGTCAGCGGCAGAAAGATCGCTAGATCAAGCCAGAGTGCTGGCTTCCATACTTTCTCAACAACCAGGAGCATTGGCACAATGATATGTGCCACCACCACAATGGTGAGATAGGGTGGGGCATCATCAGCGCGCTGGTAGTGAAGTTCTTCGCCACAAGCAGCGCATTGGTCAACCACTTTCAAATAGCGGCCAAACAGGCGGCCCCTGCCGCAGGCGGGGCATTTGCAGTTGAAGCCTCTAAGCGAGGCTTGTTGCCATGAGCGAACTTCAAACATGCCTCGCAAGGTGGCGGCAACGGCAAGATTTTACAAACCCACCATGCGTCGCAGCGGCAAGCTGCCACATCTATCGCCGTTTGCCTCGTGGCGGCTTTCCGCCGCGCCCGCGCAGCTTGGGCCGTTCACCCTTGCGGCCTTCGCCAACAATTTCAAACTTCAGACCACCTTTGACGGGAGCAGCCTCGACAAGTTTGACCTGAACACTATCGCCCATTTGGAAGGTTTCACCTGTGCGTTCGCCAATCAGAGCGTGGCGCACTTCGTCATAAACATAGTAGTCGCGCCCGAGTGTGGCAGCGGGCACAAACCCATCCGCCCCCGTTTCTTCAAGGTTCACAAACAGGCCAGCGCCCACAACACCACCGACCCGACCTGTGAACACAGCGCCAATCTGCGGGGCGAGATACGCGGAGATCAACCGGTCCGTGGTTTCGCGTTCTGCTGTCATGGCGCGGCGTTCGGCGGTGCTGATCAAATCCGCCGTCTCATCAAGCTGAGCAATATCTTCAGTGCTCAAACCATCGCCACCCATATTCAGGGCGCTGATCAAGGCGCGGTGAACAATCAAATCCGCATAGCGACGTATGGGCGAGGTGAAATGCGCATAGCGCCGGAGAGAGAGGCCAAAGTGGCCCGCATTCTGGGACGCATAAACCGCTTGCGCTTGAGTGCGCAAAACAATTTGATGCACAAGTTGCTCAAAATCCTCGCCCTTCACTGATGCCAAAAGCTTATTGAAATGGCTGGGCTTGATCACCTGACCCAATGGCAATTCACGGCCGACCGTTTTCAAAAACTGCGAGAGTGCGCGAATCTTCTCTTGGCTTGGCTGTTCGTGAATACGGTAGAGCAGGGGTGATTTCTTATTTTCCAGTTCTTCTGCCGCCGCCACATTGGCCTGAATCATAAATTCTTCAATCAGCTTATGGGCATCCAGCCGCAATGGCACTGTCACGCGCGCTACATTGCCCTTGTCATCCAGAATGATTTTGCGTTCCGGCAAATCTAGGTTCAGGGGGCCGCGTGAATCCTGCGCCTTTTTCAGAGCAGCATAAGCAGCCCAAAGGGGTTTGAGCACAGGCTCTAGCAACGCTTCAGCCTTGGGCGAAGGCCTGCCATCCACAGCGGCTTGTGCCTCTTCATAGGAAAGCTTGGCTGCAGAACGCATGGTCACGCGCTTGAAGTGGTGTGATTTCTTGCGGCCTGATTTATCAAAAGTCATAAAGCAAGCAAGAGCTGGCCTCAGCTCTTTTTCACGCAATGAGCACAGATCATTTGAAATGCGCTCTGGCAACATCGGCACTACACGGTCAGGGAAATACACCGAGTTGCCACGCATCCGCGCTTCCTTATCCAGCGCAGAACCGGGGCGCACATAGGCCGCCACATCGGCGATAGCCACGATCAGCTTGAAGCCACCCGGGTTTGCCGCCGCGTCATCAAAATCAGCCCACACGGCATCATCATGGTCACGCGCATCAGGCGGGTCGATGGTCACCAGCGGCACATCACGCAAATCCATGCGGCCTTGCTCACTGAACGTTTTTAGCGCTTCAGATTCGGCCAGCACCCTTTCGGGGAAGGTATTTGGAATGCCATGTTGGTGAATTGCAATGAGCGAAATATTGCGCGGGTCGCCCATGTCTCCCAGCCGCTCGCGCACGCGGGCAATCGGCATGCCCCGGCCTTGATCCTTGATGATCTCTGCCGCCACCAATTCGCCATTCACTGCGCCGCCTTCTTCACCTTTGAGAACGGCCAGATCAAAGCGGGCTTTCTTGTCTACTGGCACCAGCCGCGCCCCTTCGCCCTTCATCACGCGAAAAATCGCCAGCACGCGGCCCGCGCGGTCTGACAACACGCGCATCACTTTGCCTTTGTGTTGATAAGGGCCTTTGATGCCCAGTGCTTCCACCTTCACCAACACGCGGTCGCCCAAGGCGGGTGCCTTGCCTGACCCCATTTCAAGTAGCAATTTGGGTGGCTTGCCAGCATCCGCATCCCATTCGGGGGGAACACCCCAAACCTCGCCATCATGGTCAA
>JAGWUY010000192.1 GCA_028868255.1 Alphaproteobacteria bacterium
AACAGCCGCAGCCTTCATGGCATAGGTCGCAGCATCGCGCGCTGTGGCTTCATCCAGCGCTGCCACATGTTTTTTGGTCAGTTTGCCCGCTTTTTCCAAATAGGCCAAAAGCCCAGCGGTGAAGGTATCGCCCGCCCCCACCGTATCAACCACTTTGGTCTTTGGCACGTTCAGCGTGAAGGAGAAATCCTTGGTGTAAACTTCAACACCCTCACCACCCTTGGTGATCGCCACGAGCTTGACACCGCGCTTCACCCAGCCTGCGGCAAACTTTGCGAGGTTCTTGGACTTGCTCATCCACAACACATCTTCATCTGATATTTTCAAAATATCAGCGCGGCTGATCATGGCGTAAAGCCGCTCAAGATGTTTTTTCTTTTCCTTGATCAGACTGGCGCGGATATTGGGATCAATGCAGATGACGCGCGATTTGTGTTCGCGCTTGAGCAGCGCCTCATAGCTGGCACCACAGGGTTCAGGAATCAGACTGATCGATCCAAAGTGAAGGGCCTTCACCGCCTTGGGCAGCTTAGGCAGATCCTTCTTGGTAAAATTGCGCGCGGCCGATGCATCATCCACGAAGGAATAGCGGGCATGGCCATCTACCAGTTTCACAAAGGCCAGCGTGGTGTGTAAGGGTTTGCGCTTGACATAACGCAGATCGACATTTGATGCGGCCAAGCCTTCGGCCAGGCCATCACCAAAAAAATCAGTCGAAATGCCACCGAGAAACCCCGTGGGCACATCCAACCGCCCCAAGGCGATTGCTGTATTATAAATAGAACCCCCATTAAAGGGCTGATACACAAAGGCGCCATCAGCGCCCTTGCGGGGTAAAAAATCGATCAGGGCTTCGCCACAGCATAAAATCATGTCATTTCCTCGTGCGTGTTCCTTAACAAACGCATAGGCCTCATGCAATCTTTGATACGCGATCAGCGATTGCAACAGGCTTTTCCACAGTGTAAAGCGCGGGTCACTTGCACTTTGAGGGGCGCACCTCAAACTACGGAGCAATTTATGACCACCCGCATCATTCCTGTTGAATCTTTTGATATTGTGGTTTTTGGCGCCACGGGTGATCTGGCCCAGCGTAAACTGATCCCCGCTTTGTTTCACCGCGATGAACAAGGCCAATTGCCGAATGAAGCCCGCATCATCGGCACATCGCGCCGCGACATGAGCCATGATGAGTTTCGCGCCTTTGCCACAACGGCGCTGGAAACCTATGTTGAGGCCACTTACCGCACGCCGGAAATGATGCAGAAATTTCTGAACCGCCTCACCTATGTGGCGGCTGAAGCGAGCAAGGAAGATGGCTGGCCCAAGCTGGAAGAGGCGCTAGCGCCATTCCCAGATCGGATCCGCGTGTTTTATCTCGCCGTTGGCCCAGATCTGTTTGGCCCGATCTGTGAGCGCTTGGGCAACCACAAGCTGGTCAATGCCAATTCGCGCGCGGTGGTGGAAAAGCCCTTGGGCAAAAGCGGGGAATCGGCTCAGGCCTTGAATGACGCCATTGGCAAAGTGTTTGCCGAGCCCATGATCTACCGCATCGATCATTATCTGGGCAAAGAAACGGTGCAAAATCTGATGGCCTTGCGCTTTGCCAATGCCTTGTTTGAGCCTTTGTGGTCAGCTGATCATATCGACCATGTGCAGATCACGGTGGCGGAAACATTGGGCGTTGAAAGCCGTGCGGGTTATTATGACACGTCAGGCGCTTTGCGTGATATGGTGCAGAACCACATTTTGCAGCTTTTGTGCCTTGTGGCGATGGAGCCACCCAGCTCCATCGAAGCTGATGCGGTGCGCGATGAAAAGCTGAAGGTGCTGAAATCATTGAAGCCGCTGTCTGCGGTTGAGCTTGATAGCCATGTGGTGCGCGGCCAATACCGCTCTGGCGCTACTGGCGATACGGCAGTCAAAGGCTATCTGGAAGAACTGGGCAATCCCGATTCGAAAACCGAAACCTTTGTGGCCATTAAAGCCGAGATCGCCTCTTGGCGCTGGAATCATGTGCCCTTCTATTTGCGCACGGGCAAACGCTTGGCGGAGCGTGTGTCAGAAATCACGGTGCAGTTTAAGCCAGTGCCGCACAATATTTTCCGCAAAAGTGCTGGGCCATTGCCACCCAATCGTTTGGTCATTCGCCTCCAGCCGGATGAGGGTGTAAAGCTGTGGCTGAGCGTGAAAGAGCCAGGCCCCGGCGGCTTGCGCTTCAAGCATGTGCCGCTGGATATGAGCTTCGCTGAAGCTTTTAGCACGAGGCAGCCCGAGGCCTATGAACGCCTGCTGATGGATGTGGTGCGCGGCAACCAAACCCTGTTCATGCGCCGCGATGAGGTGGCCGCCGCTTGGAAATTCATTGACCCGATTTTGGATCATTGGAAAGAATCAACCGACACACCAAAGCCCTATACATCAGGAACTTGGGGTCCAACCGCTTCCATCGCCCTCATTGAACGCGACGGTCGCACCTGGTTTGAAGGCGAAGAGACATGATTGCGCGCATGCGCAAATTTGAAGATGGCGCGAGCTTGGCCCATGGCTTGGCGCAGGATGTGGCGGGCTGGTTGAAAGCGGCGATTGCCACCCAAGGCGCGGCCGTTCTGGCCGTGTCAGGCGGCTCCACCCCCAAGCCTTTTTTTGATGCGCTGTCACGCTTGCCGTTGGAATGGGCAAAAGTCACAATCACATTGGTCGATGAGCGCTGCGTGCCAGAGGATAATCCACGTTCCAATGCCCGCCTGCTGCGGGATCAGCTGTGGCGCAATGAAGCTGCTGCTGCTCAATTTGTTCCGCTCTATCTCAATCCGATGATTGGTAAGCTTGCGCCGCTTGATGTTGTCATTCTGGGCATGGGCAATGATGGCCACACCGCTTCATTTTTTCCGGGCGGGAACAATTTAGCCAAGGCGCTTGACTTTGCAACGCGCGAGGCTGTCTTGCCAATGGAAGCGCCAGGGGCAGGTGAACCACGCCTCACCTTCTCGCTGGCAAAATTGCGGGCTGCTAAAAACCTGTGCCTGCACACTCAGGGCGCTGATAAGATGCAGGTCTTGGAAAAAGCGCTGGCAGGCCAAGATCAATTTGAAATGCCTGTGCGCGCCGTTCTTCACTCCGATAAACCCCTTGATGTGTATTGGTGTCCCTAATGTCTGTTCACCCCACAATTTCTGCCGTCACCGAAAAAATCATCGCCCGCAGCAAGACCAGCCGTGAGGCTTATCTGAGCAAGATTGAGCGCGCCATTGACCGCCAGCCGAAACGGCGCTCCTTGGGTTGTGCCAATATTGCCCACGGCTTTGCCGCCTGCGGCGCACATGATAAAAATGCGCTGCGCAATGGGGCGGGGCCAAACCTGGCCATTGTCACATCGTATAATGATATGCTGTCAGCCCATCAGCCTTTTGAGTTTTATCCTGAGCTTGTGCGCCAAGCGGCACGCGATGCCGGGGGCACGGCCCAGGTGGCAGGCGGCGTGCCCGCCATGTGTGATGGTGTGACCCAAGGCGAAACGGGCATGGAGCTTTCGCTATTTTCGCGCGATGTGATTGCACTTTCAACGGCGGTGGCTTTAAGCCACCAGATGTTCGATGCCGCAGTTTATTTAGGCGTGTGTGACAAGATTGTGCCGGGCTTGATTATCGGGGCTTTGAGCTTTGGTCATTTGCCAGCCGTGTTTATTCCCGCAGGACCCATGACGTCTGGCTTGCCCAATGAAGAAAAGGGCAAGATCCGCCAGCTCTTTGCCCAAGGCAAACTAGGGCGTGAGGCGCTGCTGGAAGCCGAGTCTCAAGCCTATCATGGCCCCGGCACTTGCACCTTTTATGGCACAGCCAATTCCAACCAGATGTTGATGGAAATTATGGGCCTGCATTTGCCGGGCTCCACTTTTGTGAACCCGGGCACAGACCTGCGTGAAGCCTTGACCAAGGCTTCCGCCAAGCAAGCCATGAGCATTTCAACGCTGGGCAATCAATACACACCGATTGGCAAGATCTATGATGAAAAGGCGGTGGTGAACGGGGTTGTGGGCTTGCTGGCCACAGGTGGCTCTACCAACCACACCATGCATGTGGTGGCGATGGCAGCTGCCGCTGGCATTGCACTCACATGGGATGATTTGGCTGAACTTTCCAAAGTGATCCCGCTGCTCACCCGCATCTATCCCAATGGCAAGGCCGATGTGAACCATTTCCAAGCCGCCGGCGGCATGGGCTTTTTGATCCGCGAATTGCTGGGCGCAGGCCTATTGCATGAAGATGTCACCACCATCATGGGAGAGGGCCTATCGGCTTATGCGCAGGAGCCTGGCCTTGATGAGAAAGGTGAAATTACCTGGCGTGACGCCGTCACGACATCGCTTGACACATCTGTGTTGCGTGGTGTGACAGAGCCATTCCAAGTTACAGGCGGCCTCAATGTTTTGGAAGGCCCGTTGGGCCGCGCGGTGATCAAATCATCCTCCATTCCAGATGATCGTTATGTGATCGAAGCGCCAGCCCGCATCTTCCACAGCCAGGAAGAACTAGCAGCGGCATTCAAGGCCAATGAATTGAACAAGGATGTGGTTGCGGTGGTGCGCTTTCAAGGCCCCAAGGCCAATGGCATGCCAGAGCTGCACCGCATGACCCCGCCACTCGCCGTTTTGCAAGAGCGGGGCTTCCGCGTGGCCTTGGTGACCGATGGTCGCATGTCGGGTGCATCCGGCAAAGTGCCAGCCGCCATTCATGTGACCCCAGAAGCCGCTGATGGTGGCCCTATTGCCAGATTGCGCGATGGCGATGTGATCCGCATTGATGCCCACAAGGGCACGATGGAAGTGTTGGTGGATGCAGCAGAATTTGCAGCGCGGCCCCTCGCCACCAAGGATATGACAGACAATGAGATAGGCACAGGCCGTGAACTTTTCGCCGCCTTCCGCCAAATCGCTGGCCGCGCGGATC
>JAGWUY010000193.1 GCA_028868255.1 Alphaproteobacteria bacterium
CCCTATTTGATTTTTAAGTAAAAATCACGCATTGAAGCGCCATGACTTTACGCACACGCAAATTAATCGGCACAATTGCAACCGTCGTTTTTTTGATTCTTTACGCTCTGATCGCGATGATGATTGGCGGGATACTCATTGTAGGACGCGGGGTGCCGCTTGAATTGCCATTCTATTTAGTTGCGGGCCTGGGCTGGTTGCCTGTGGCGATGTGGATTATCCGATGGATGTCAAAACCTGAGTGATCAGCTGACATTGACTTTCGACATCCGGTTGAGCAACGCAGTGGGTGCGCCTGAAATGAGTGCATCAATATAGCGCAGTTTCTGATAGCGGCCTGAGACCATAATGCGTGGCAAGGCCTGCATATGGTTCTTGTGGTCTTCGAACACCACGCCTTTGCGCGTGGTGACGGATGCTAGATAACCTGCTTTATGGGCTATCGCAAAGTCCCTCGGGCCTGCGGCTGGCTCATCACCGTAGGGGTAAGCGAAGAACTGCACCGGTTCACCGAGTTCACGCTCAATTTCTAATTTGGACTGCGTCAGCTCATAAGTACATTGTTCTGAAGTTAATTTCTTCACGGAATAATGATTCATTGTGTGCGCACCAATTGTGCAGAGCGGATCTTTGTTGATTGCGCGAATTTCATCCCATGTCATAGCAACTGAAAGGCACAGCTTTTCTAAATTAAAATCATAAGCTTTTGCCAAGGCACGGATGGCTGTGCGCTGCGCCAGTTCTGGCAAGGCCGCAATGACGACCGAGAGCTTGTTCCATGCAGCGCTTTTTTGTGCCTCGGTTTTAGTTTTGATATCACATACAAACTGTGGCGTTGTAAGTTTTAGGTGTTCGTTTTGCGCAATGATGTGTTCAAGCGCGCGCCACCATAATTCGCATGTGCCGTTCGCAATATTTGGGGCAACAAAAACAGTGTATGGACAATTCAGTCGGTCGAAAATTGGCTGGGCATAAATTTGATTATCTTTGTAACCGTCATCCAGCGTGAAAACGACAAAAGGCTTATCATTTGGTTTTGGCGTAGTGATACGTCGTGCTGCCTCTGCGATAGACACGGTTTCGAGCCCGTGCTTGCGTGACAGCAGAATAATCTGTTCAAGAAATTTTGGTGTTACTTCCAACTTAGAATTGGGTGCAAAGCCGGTTTGCAAACCACCACCAGGGCAAACATGGTGCAGACAAAAAATACTACCTTTGCCGCGCAAAGTTGCGCGTAAAATTTGGGATGCGCCTGAAAAATGAATGACTTCGAGACAGGCCCGAAGGAGAGCAGCTGATGCCATGATCTTATCCGGCTTGGTGAAACGGTTCTTTCACTAGCGCCCGAGGGTTAATAATCTTTTCTTGACTGCTCTGTCTAAACAACGCGGCGCATCGGGGCTGCCGACCCACCGTCTACCTGGACAAACATGGTGGCTTTGATACCCTGTGCTTCAAGAACATGCGCGGCAGCCATTGCATCACGTTGACGCTCAAGCCCGGCAAGCAAGAATGCGATGGGGCAATGCTTCACCATCGCTGGAGTTGCCGGATTGGCTTCTCCTGCAAGTACAAAAACTAAATCATAGATCGAACTCAAAGCTGTCAAAATCGACTCAAACTTTTCCACCAGGCGCGCTTGTGTGGTGGCATCATGCGCCATGCCCTTGCGAATGATGTGGACTGTCGAGTGCGGATCGCGGCTGATGATTTTGGTGAAATCCGCTTGACCAGCAATTAAGTCTGTCAGTCCTGTGCCGGCTGGCAGACCGACCAACATTTCCAAGTCTCCGCCTTGTGTTGTAACATCAACTATAACAACACGGCGTTTTGCTTCTGCCAAAGCGCGAGATGTAATCACAGCAGCCAATGCGGCGTCTGGGCCCGCGCTGCCAATACTCGTGAAGGAAAACAATTTTTCGCTGCGGGAGTCTTTCAAAACTTGGCAGATATTGCGAAGCTTGTCGGCGTTGGCCCGCAGTGCTTCTGGCATTTGATTTTCGGCGTTTGTCAGCAAATCGAGCGCTGCTACTTTTGAACCCGTAGCTGCCATGACAGAAACAGGCGTTACAGTGGCCGCAGGTTGTGGGGCCGGAGCCGCTGGTGCCACAAAAACTGGCGCTGGCCTCACCATTTGCAGCGGCTGAGAAAAGGCATCGGGCATTAGCTTTGCTTCTGGCAGCATTGTGGGTATTTGAATGCCTTGATGCTCCAACTGTGCCGCAGCCACATGTGAACGTGCCGTCAAACGCGGTGCATTTCGCGCCGCGTTGGCAGCAATGGACATCACTTCCATTATAAATGCCAAGCCAAGGCCAAGCGCAAGACCTGCCAAAGTTGTTAAGAAAATAGTTGGACCAACCTTCGGAAAATATGGTGTTGGGGCAACTGCTGCGCGTTGGATAATGCGGGCCTTGCTTGGTTGTTGGCTAGAATCTTGACGCGAGCTAGCATCAGCATATCGCGCCAACATCGACTCTAACAAAGTGCGATTGGCTTGCGCATCGCGCTCGAGGCTCTTTAATTTTACGTCGCTGATATTTGCGCCCGACTCGCGGCCTTTCATGGCCTCTAAATTGGCTTTCAGGGCCTCAGCACGTTGCTTTGCAACCTTCGCTTGGCCCTGCAAGCTGGATACCACTTTCAGCGCTTCTTTGCGAATTTCGGTGTTGATTGAAGCATATTCCTTTTGCGCTGCAATCATTTTCGGGTGGTTTGGCAAATAAGTGGCCGAAAGCTCTGATACCTTTCGTGCTGCGGCGGCCTGCTGCTCCCGCAGGTTTTGGATCAATGGCGAGTTTAAAACATCTATTGAAGAGTCAAGTGAACCAGCATTCAACATGCTGCGAATTTCATTGGCGCGGGCTGTTGCTTCCCCCGAAGCAGTTTCTGCAACAGTAATCTGGCTGTTGAGTTCTGAAATTTGCTGGGTGCCCAAAGTAACGGTTTGGCCTTTTAGCAGTCCTGCTTCTGCACGATATTTTTCAACAGCATTTTCAGACTCACTTACCTTCTGACGCAAGTCACTGATTTGGGTGCCCAGCCATTGGCGTGCACGATCTGTTGAATCCGTATCACTTTGACGTGTTGAGGCAACATAAGCTTCGGCCAGCTCATTTGAAACATCAGCTGCCGCCTTCTTGTCGTTCATGCGTGATGTGATTGTGATGATGTTCGAATCTTGGATCGATGAAACCGTGACTTTTGCTGCCATTGCCTTGATCGCATTTTGCCGCGGTGTGTATTGCGCTGGATCATCTGCAAAGCCCGCTGCAATCATTAATGTTTTTAGAAAACTGCTATTGCGTAACGCAGGGTTAAATTCCGGCAGTTCTGGCAGCTTCAACTGATCAACAACGCGTCCATAGAGATCACCAGATTTGAGGACTGAGACTTGGCTGGTGATCAGTCGCTCGTCTATTGGACTTTGCGGCCCCAATTGCTGGTCACCAGCCGCACGTTCAAATGACGTTGTGGTGTTTTCAACAATCAGCTGCGCTTCGCTTTGATAGGTCGGCTTGGATAACAAAACTGTAGCAGCGCCTGCGGCAAGCCCCAGCAATGTCAGTGTGGTCAGCATTCTTTTGCGCTGCCATATGCCACGGATTACATCCAGCACATTCAAAGATTGATATTGTTCACCACTGAGACTCATGAAGTCGTGCACCCTTTTACGTGCCCGTTTTTGAGCAAGTATGGTAACTAATCTCTTAACATGATCAAAATTGCGCAACTTAAGGTCTTGCTAACCATAATTGGCTAGTCTCGCGTTCTATGGGCTGCCTTCGCTTGGTGGCGTGCAGAGTGAGAAGTGTGGGTATGCGTTATTTTTATGTGCTGTTTTTCTGCTTTTTTTTGTCAGCTTGTAGCGAAACTTGGGAAGCAACCGGGCCGAATTCGCCTCCGGGTGGTACTGCAATTTTGGCTAATGGCAATTTGGCCGATGGCCCTGAGGCTGTTTCCAGTGTCACACAAGTGCCAGATCGTGGCCCAAACGGTCCATTGCCGCCCTTTGGTACGCGCGGCCATTCTTCGGCTTACGAATTTGCCTCTGGCTACCGCGTCGGTTCCGGAGACAAGCTTTCAATCAAAGTGGCGGGTGAAACTGATTTAACTGGTGAATATCCCGTGGACGCATCGGGTGCCATTTCAATGCCTTATGTGCAAACGGTGACTGTAGCTGGGCTTTCGACTCCTCAAATTGAAAAGATTTTGACAGATAAGCTGCGCGCCGGATATTTGCGCGAACCGCATCTTTCAGTGCAAGTCAGTAGCCTGCGGCCATTTTTTATTCTGGGTGAAGTGACTACCGCTGGCAGCTACGCCTATCAGGCGGGCATGACCGTGCAAAACGCTATCGCTATTGGCGGCGGCTACAACACGCGTGCCGACAAGTCAGATGTATTGATTACTCGACGCAATGCCAAGGGCACAGCGACTTATAAGGTTCCGGTCACCACGCAAGTATTTCCGGGCGACATTATCTACATCCGCGAGCGCTGGTTCTAATCCATGCGCATACTTCATGTGTTTCGCAGCCCGGTGGGTGGGTTGTTTAGGCATGTCCGCGATTTAGCGATGGCGCAGGCCGCATCGGGCCATGATGTGGGCCTGCTTTGTGACAGTGCAACGGGAGGCATTCATGCAGTTGAAATACTCGCTGAGTTAGATTCTGTTTGCACCTTGGGTGTGACGCGTGAGGCGATGTCAAAATTGCCCGGTCTTGGTGACATTTCCTGCTCTCGACGTACAGCCGAACTCGCCAAGTTACTCAACATCGATGTGATCCATGGGCACGGCGCGAAAGGCGGACTTTACGGGCGACTCGGCGCAAAACTAGCAAGCAAACGCGCCGTTTATACACCCCATGGTGGCAGTTTGCATTATCAGTGGAATAAGGGTCTTGGGCCACT
>JAGWUY010000194.1 GCA_028868255.1 Alphaproteobacteria bacterium
TGTTCAAAGCGCGCTCTTGATAGTTACACAGCGTTTAGGTGTCAAGGTGTGGTTTTGGGTTTTAAACCATTGGAATCACTTGTTGAAATTTCTCGGCGGCGCACTGCGTCGAAAAGTCCGTCCGAATCTACAGCAATCCACGCGCTTTCAGGTCTGCTCGCAGCTTCTCTGGTGTGGTGAAGTGATGCGCTTGCATGCCCACCGCTTCAGCGCCCTTGGCGTTCTTCAAGGAGTCATCAATGAACAGGCACTCTTCAGCGGCAAGATTATTGCGCTTCAGCAAGATGTGAAAGATTGCCGGGTCAGGCTTGATCAGCTTTTCATCGCCGGACACTACAATATCGCGGAACAGATTGAGGAAGGGAAAGCGCAGTTTCGCTTCACGGAATTTTTCCTGGTTCCAGTTGGTGATGGCAAAGAGGGGAGCACCCTTTTTATGCAGCACTTCAAGAATATCCACGCTGCCCCCTATGACACCTGGGATCATCTCATGCCAGCGCTCATCATAGGCGCGGATTTCGGCCTCATGGCCTGGATGTTGGCGGATCAGTTCATTGACCGCGTCTTTGAACAAGCGGCCACGGTCCTGTTCCAGATTCCAGGCATTTGTGCAAACGCTTTCGAGAAACCATTCCATCTTGGCTTCATCATCAAAGAGCTTGCGGTAGAGATGGCGCGGATCCCACTCAATGAGAACCATGCCAATGTCAAAAACGATGTTCATAGCTTCATTTCCAAATTGGCACAGTGCGGGAAAACTAACTTGCCTCAGCCAGTTGTTCGGCTTCTTCCAAATTCACTGACACCAATTGTGATACGCCGCGCTCCATCATGGTCACGCCGAACAGGCGGTGCATGCGGGCCATGGTGAGGGGATGGTGGGTGATGATGAGGAAGCGGGTTTCTGTGCGCTGAAGCATGGCATCCAGCAGGTTGCAGAAGCGTTCCACATTGTGATCGTCCAAAGGTGCGTCCACTTCGTCCAACACACAAATGGGCGATGGATTGGTGAGGAACACGGCAAAAATCAGGGAGAGGGCGGTGAGGGTTTGTTCTCCGCCCGACAGCAAAGACAATGTGGTTGGTTTCTTCCCCGGTGGGTTTGCCAGAATTTCCAAACCGGCTTCCAGTGGATCATCAGATTCGATCAATTGCAGCTCGGCCTTGCCGCCCCCAAACAGCGTGGTGAACAATTCGCCGAACTTGTCATTCACGGTGCCAAAGGCATCGAGCAGACGTTGGCGGCCTTCCTTGTTGAGTGAGCCGATACCGCCACGCAATTTGGCGATGGCTTGCACCAGTTCATCCTTTTCGGATTTCATCTTGGTGAGCTGCTCATCCACCGCTTGGGCTTCTTCATCAGCCCGCAGGTTGACCGCACCCAAGCGCTCGCGGTCTTCACGCAAGTTAACCAGCTTTTTTTCAATCTCGTCTGCACCCGGCAATTTTTCCGGATCCACATCAGCCTTGACCAAAATCTCTTGTGGCTCACACATCAGAGTTTCGGAAATGCGTGTTATGCAATGGCCATGGCGACTGGTGGAGGATTCAAGCCGTGCGCCTAAACGCGCATGATCTTCACGCGATGTTGAAGCCAATTCCTGCGCCACGCGCAAAGCTTGGTCGGCGCTGCGCACATTATTTTCAGCTTCGGCCAAAGCGTCTGCGGCCATTTTTCGCCCCTGCTCTGCCTCGCTCAAGGTGTTCATCAAGGTCAGGCGGCGGTCAGCCAATTGCTTGGGCATTTGGCTTATTTCAGAAATTGCGGCTTCGGTTTCCTCCAACCGCTTGCTGAGAGAGACTGTCTGGTCCTTGGCCTTGGCGGCGCGGTTGTTCCACTGGTCTTGCTCAGCGGCGATGGCTTTCAACCGCTCGGCGCGGATGCGGGCTTCGCGTTCAAGGCCATCATGTTTGGCGCGGGCTTCGGCATAGGTGGCGCGTTCGCCATTCAACACGTCACGCAGCTTCTGCACCTCGCCTTGAAGGTGATCAGCAATCGGCAAGGCCGCGACTTCGGCCATGGCTGCTTCATGCGCAGTGCGGGCTTCCGCCAAACGTGCGGCTGAACTGCGGGCCGCTTCTTCAAAGGATGCCGTTTGCGCAGCCGTTTCGGCCATGCGGCGCTCATGGGCCTGCAAGGCTTGGCGGGCTACATCGACAGCGGAACGGGTGGTGCGCGCGGTTTCACGCTTTTCACGCTCGGCACGCACACCAGTTTCGACAGCCACACGCGCTTGCTCAAATTCGGTCTTTAAGGCTTCAGCAGCAGCTATAGCCAGCTTCATATCTTCTTCGATGGTGACCAATCGGTTCCGCTCGGCCAAACGCTTGGCGGCGGCACTGGGTGCATCGGCAGCTGCGGTAAACCCATCCCAGCGCCAGACATCACCTTCAACGGAAACGAGGCGCTGGCCCGGCTTTAATTGCGGTTGCAGAGCAGCGCCCACGGCTTTGGAAACGACTCCTACATGCGACAGCACACGGGCCAAAGCTTGCGGCGCTTCCACAAAACTTGATAGCGGCTTGGCATCACCGGGCAACGGCGCAATCTGCTCAAGCGGGGGCAGACCGCGCCAGAATACAGGTGCGCCTTCATCAGCCGAAGCTTCAATATCTTCGCCCAATGCTGCAGCAAGTGCGGCCTCATAACCACGCTCCACATTGATGGCATCCACCAATTGAGGCCAGAGATCGCCACCACCGGCCTTTAGCAAATTCGTCAGTGTCCGGACTTCTGTTTGCAGGCGGTCGGCCTTACGGCGCGCATCATCGTAAGACTGGCGTTTGTCGCCTTCCAACTGGCGGGACACACGCAAAGCCACCTCGGCATGAGAGGCCGCTTGCTCGGTATCATGCATGGCGGTTTCTGCCACAGTCACGGCTGAAGCCAAAGTTGCACCATCGGCACTGGAGCCGACACGGGCGGCCAAAGCCTGCTTGCGTTGCTCAATATCGGCAGCCTCGCGGTCCAACTTGGCCACGCGGCTTTGGTGGTCAGCCACGCTGCGCTCAAAGGCGGCGCGTTGAGCCACCAATTCTGACAGGCGATTGTTTGCGGCATCCGCAGCTTCCTGTGCGCGCGCCAATGATGCTGCCGATTCCTGCAACAGAGTTGCCGCTTCTGCACGCGAATTTGAATCTTGGTTGAGTGCAGCTTCAAGGCCTGTGGCCTCGTCCTGCAATTTGGCGATCACGCCGTCCGTGTCCTGCACCAGTTCTTCTTCGCGGCGCAAATCATGGGCGGCCTGGGCGCGGCGGTGCTTTAATTCTGCTATGCGGTTTTCAACGCGCTTTTCTTCATCATCAAGGGCGGCGCGTTCCAGCGTCATGCGCTGCAAAACGGCCGCACGAATGGCTTCTTGCTCACGCAGGTTTGGCAGGGTTTCGCCCAGTTCATCACGCCCGCGTAGAGCTTGCGAAGCCGCCATGGTGTGTTCGGCCAAAACACGCGTGGACTCATCAAGTGCGGCTTTGTCGGCATTCATTGCCTCTGCTGCATCTCGCCAAGCCACAAACAAGCCTGCTGCTTCCAATTTGCGGATGTCTGCTGAGACTTGTTTATATTTCAGAGCTTGGCGGGCCTGACGCTTAAGGCTTGAAAGCTGGGATTCCAGCTGTGCCATCACATCATCCAGCCGCGCCAAATTGGCTTCGGCGGCCTTCAGTTTCAGCTCGGCTTCATGCCGCCTCGTGTGCAGGCCGGTGATGCCAGCTGCCTCTTCCAAAATCAGGCGGCGGGCCTGCGGTTTAGAGTTAATAATTTCAGAAATCTGCCCTTGGCGCACCAGTGCCGGTGAGCGCGAACCGGTTGACACATCGGCAAACAAAAGCTGCACATCACGCGCGCGCACTTCCGAGCCATTAACACGATAGGTTGAGCCTTGATCACGCACGATTTGGCGCGAAATCTCAATCATTTCTGTTTCATTATAAGCCGACGGTGCTGTGCGATCTTCATTGCCCATCGTCACCAGCACTTCGGCCAGGTTGCGGGCCGGGCGCTGGTTGGTGCCAGCAAAGATCACATCTTCCATACCTGAACCGCCACGCATGGACTTATATGAGTTTTCACCCATCACCCAACGCAAGGCTTCGAGCAAATTGGATTTGCCACACCCGTTGGGCCCCACCACACCGGTGAGGCCACGTTCGATGATCAGTTCAGTCGGCTCCACGAAGGATTTAAAGCCAGTCAATTTTAACTTTGCAAATCTCATCTCTTCGTGTTGTCCCGTTTGGCCCCTGTTTTAAGCGAGGAGCGGATCTACATATTTCTTCAAGGCATCCAAGGTGCGTTCACCGTCCCAGAGCTTGCCATTGATAAAGAATGTCGGAATACCAGTCACGCCATAGCTTTTATCGGCCTTGTCACGCACGGCCATAATGCCTTTGGCCACATCGACATTCTTCAAGCATTTGTCAAAATCTTCTGCAGATAGACCTGCTTGTTTGCCGATGTCTTTCAGTTGGTTATAGGCATCGGGCACCCATTTAGGCTGGGTGGTGAAGAAAATATCTATGAGCGCCAAATATTTGGTCACATTCACTTTATCAGTAGGTGTTTTTGCACCGGCCACACACCGCGCCAACATAAAGGCACCCATGGCTTGGTCGTTGTGCGGGAATTCGCGGAAAACGAATTTCACTTTGCCCGTATCGACGTAATCTTTCCGGAATTGAACGAAAACGTCCTTATAAAAATCTGCACAATGTGGGCAACTTGCAGACAAATACTCTACAATAGTCACTTTGGCGGTGTCTGGACCCAACACCACATCACCCTCCGCTGGGGGGGTCATCAGGTCCGTCAAATCAATTGTCTTGGTTTGCGCATTGGCAGAACCTGCAGTGGCAAAAGCCATTGCAG
>JAGWUY010000195.1 GCA_028868255.1 Alphaproteobacteria bacterium
TGGCTACCGTTCGCCGCTTGAATTCGAAACTGCCTTCGTTCAAAACAAACCCAAGTAAAACGCACCATGACAACCACTGTAACCGAATTAGCGTGTCTCAGTTATGGGGTGCAGTCCAGTAACCCAAGTGTAACCCAGAGCCACTTTTCGCACTCATGCCCGAAAAAGGAAAACCCGCTATCTCATTGAGACAGCGGGTTTTATTTTGGTTGCGGGAGCCAGATTTGAACTGACGACCTTCAGGTTATGAGCCTGACGAGCTGACTCTGCATCAATTCACTTTACGTTCAAATCGACCAAATAGACAATTGGAAAGGTCGAGAAAACCAATGAGCTTCAGCGTCAATATGTTGCTTTTGGTGTAACCATCTCAAATCAATCTTGTATTGCTTGTTCGCCGAAATTGGCCAAAGAATATTTGAATTTGAAGCAAAAACTCCTGACGGTAAAATTGACGGTATCGTTTGAATCGATCCAAAAAATATTGTTTTATTTCAATGTACAAACCGAGACATCGATGATCGAGTGGGAATGAGGAGGCTTTTTAGCTAATTGTGTTCGGCAATTCGCTTTCGCGCTTTTTTACAAAATCACTCAGTGCTTCTGCCACCGCTTGATCCATCGGTGGCTTTTCGTAATTGGCCAGCATGGCTTTGGCTTTTTCACGGCCGCGCGTGTCGTGATCCTTGCCACCTTCAGCACTCCATTGTTCAAATGAGTTGAAGTCCATGAGTGTGGGCATGAAGAAGGCTTTTTCGAAATGCTCCAGCGTGTGGGCCGTGCCGAGGAAGTGGCCCGCCGGACCCACCTCGCGCACGGCGGCCATGGCTTCTTTGAAGTCATCAAATTTCAGGCCGCCTGCATATTTATACCAGCCCACCAACTGTTCAGCATCGGTTACAAATTTGGAATAGCCGCAAGACAGGCCCGCTTCCAACCAGCCTGCAGAATGCCAAATATAGTTGGCACCTGAGAGGATGGCCGCGTGCATGAGCATGTTGGCTTCATAGCCGGCTTGTGCGTCATTGAGTTTGGAACCAACATGGAAGCCGGAAGTGCGCCATGGCAAATTATATTTGCGGGCGAGTTGCCCCATCACAAACATCATCTGCGCTGCTTCGGGTGTGCCGCCCATCGGCGCACCGGTTTTCATATCCACTGTCACCATGAATTGACCGTAAATCACAGGTGCGCCCTTGCGGATCATCTGGGTGAAGGCCACGCCAGCCAGCGCTTCGGCATTCACTTGCGCCACAGCGCCGATGGACGAGGCCGAAGTAGACGCGCCACAGAGTGCGAATGGGGCGGCAATGATGGGCTGGTTGTGGCTGGCATAGACCCGCATGGCATCCAGCATGGTTTGATCCCACACCAGGGGTGAGTTGCAGTTGGTAATAGACACCAGCACCGTGTTGTCTTTGACAAACTCATCGCCAAACACAATGCCTACCATCTGCATCACATCTTCGGCGCGGTCTTTCGATGTCACAATGCCCATAAACGGCTTGTCGGAATAGGTCATAGCCGATTGGATGATGTGCAAGTGGCGCTTGGGCACGGGAATTTCCATCGGCTCGCAACAAATAGAAGATGCCGAATGCAGCGCCGGCAGCATTTGCGCCAGACGGTGGAAATTGTTCAAATCATCCAGTGAGCCGTAACGGCGTTGGTTTTCGAGGTCACGCACATAGGGCGCGCCATACATGGGCACGAAAATACTGTTCTTGCCGCCAAGACGCACCGTGCGCTCTGGGTTTCGGGCATGCAGGGTGAATTCGGATGGGGCGGTGGAAATGAGCTGCATTAGCAAATGGCGGTCAATGCGCACGCGGGTGCCCTGCACATCTGCGCCCACGGCCTTCCACATGGCGGGGGCTTGATCATCGCGGAACTCGCAGCCCACTTCTTCGAGGATTTTCAGCGATTCTTCGTGGATCAGGTCAACCGCCTCATTGGGCAGAAGCTCATAGGTGGGTATGTTGCGCACCAAAGTGGGGAATGAGATTTGCGGTGCTGCTCGCATGGCGCGCCGGCCTTCACGGCCACCGCCGCTGCGGCGGCCTGTGGTGGTGGAATCTGGTGTTGAAACAGTGTCAGTCATCTTCTCGTTCCCATGGGTGATGATGCAGTTTCACCTCGCCACAGGCCAGATGGCAAGCGAATAACTAGCTGGTTTCAGTTGAACTGTAGTCAATCAATATTAGCCAAAAGCCAATCCCGCAATATCTCTGCCTGGCGTGTCAGCGGCTTTCGGTTGCCCCATGTGATGTAATAGGATTGCGGGGCCAGCATCTCGGCTTTGGTCACGCGCACCAACTGGCCTGATTTGACCAGAGGTTCCACCATGCGTGCCCAGCCCAGCACCACGCCTTGGCCGCTTTGCGCAGCCTGCAAGGCCACCACATAGCTGTTGAAGCGGCGCACATTCAGCTTGCGCGTGGGTAAACCCTGATCGGCCAGAAAACTGGCCCAACTTGTCCATGTGGGATCAGGGCCTTCGAGGGAGAGCAGCGGCATGGTGCTGAGGTCTTTGGGCGATTTAATAGGGTTGCTGCGCAGGAAGGCTTTGCTGGCCAAAGGGTAGATACAGTCATCAAAAATTTTCGTTGCCTGTTCGTCTGGCCATGGGGCTGCACCATAACGGATGCGCAAATCCACATCTGGCCTGTACTGATCCTGCGAACGGTCGGAAATCACATGGTCAATGATGATGTTCTGATGATCGGCCCAAAACTTGGCCAGTTTGGGCAAAAGCCAAAGCTGTGCGATCCCCGTAGTCGTGCCGACGGACACGCCGCTATAGTCGGCGGCGGATTTGAGGCTTTTGACTTGGCCCGAAATTTTCTCGAAAGATTCGCTGAGCGTTGCCGCCAAAACCTCGCCCTCGCGGGTTAAGGTCAACGAGCGGTGCAAGCGGCGGAAAAGCTGTTGGCCAATTTCGGTTTCCAGAAGTTTTATGTTCTTTGAAATGGCGCCGGTGGTGACATTTAATTCTGCTGCCGCGCGCGTCAGGCTGAGGTGGCGGGATGCGGCTTCAAAGGCCACAAGGCTGCTGAGCGAGGGAAGCGAATAGGGGCTGCGCGACATAGGGGAGGCCTTTGGTAGAAGAGATTTCAGTTTACTCTAGCTCAACTCGGCGCCCTTTGCATCAGAGCCAGCGCCGCACCTGTGAACAGTAATCTTCATAGGCCGCGCCAAAATTTTTCCTCATCTGTCGTTCTTCCGGTTCGATCTGGAATTGTGTGAGGTATTGCGCCAGGGCGAATACGCCCAACACCAAGAAGCCATCCCCGAAAAACAAGGTCCAAGCCACCAGCAGCAAGCAGTCGCCAAGATACATGGGGTTTCGTGTGAAGCGGAAAATACCAGAGGTAACAAGATTGGAAGCGCGCTCTGGGTGCATGGGGTTTACTGTGGTTCGTGCCCTGGCAAATTCCCAAACCCCGGCGAGCATAATGGCGATGGCCAGTGCTGCGATGATGGCCGCGATGATCAATCGTGTGCTGTTGTCAGCATAGCTTGGCCAAGATTTAAGGGTGGATACGGCCATCAGGCCCATGATGGCGAGCGTGACAACAGGTGGGGGGATGAGTGTTTCCAGGCGCTGCATTGTTTTACCTTCGAGTTGGAACCTTGCGATAGCGCAAATCGCAATGATACAGAACTGGCATGTTCTGGTGTTAATGGTGCAATGCACAAATTGCATTGTGCGTTGCAACAATTTCTGTTATGGGCAATTCATTAACCATATAGGGGAAGCCACCATGATTTTTAATTCCATGCCAACCGAAGACCAAATTCGCGCTGTTGCGCACCAAATCTGGATTGATGAAGGCCAGCCAGATGGCCGCGCTGAAATCCATTGGGAATGGGCTTTGGCCAAGTTCCGCAATGCTGCGCCAACCGATGTTTCATTGATTGATGGCATTGGCCCCAAGATTGCCAGCGCTTTGGCCAAGGCTGGTTTCACCAGCTTGCAGCAGATTGCAGCTTTGGATGCCAAGGGCCTTGAAGCACTTGACACCAAACTGGCCCTGAAAGGCCGCGCCGTTCGTGAAGAATGGGTTGCCCAAGCGCAGGAATTGGTCGCCGGCAAGGCCCCGCGTGCCAAGGTTGACCAAGCCAAGGCCGCTAAAGCCAAGGCATAATTTGTCAGGAAGTGTGTTCAGTATCGATATTGCCGGTTTAAAATCGTCATTCCCGCGCAAGCGGGAATCTCATTTTATTTCAGCGTGCTAACCGAAGTTTGATCCCCGCTTTCGCGGGGATGTCGACTTCCGATCAGGTTTTCTCAAGCATCACGCCGTTTTTTTGGCACAACCCGGTTCGCCACTCTATCCCTTGAGGTTTTTCAGCGTGACGAGCGGTTCAAGATTGCTGAGATTGCTTAATACTTCAAAGAGAAAATTGCTCAGGATTTCCTGCTGGTCTTCAGGCAATTGCTGGGTGTCACCCAACACAAATGCCCGCAGTGAAAAGCGCTTGTCACTGATAGCGATGGAGATGGCTTGTGGCAGGGCGGGGATCACCAGATCGCCTTCAGTCTTCGGCCACAAAGTGCCCACATGCTGGTTTTCGACCGGTACAAACAGATCAATGCCCGGAAATTTTTGGATGGCGCGGGCGGCCTTGAGCGAGGCTGCATTGCGGTCCACAACGTAAAATACAATGATGCGGAACCCGACCGTATGGAGTTCTTTGAAGAATTCCAATTCATTCACAGCTTTAAAAAACCCTTCCGTGTGGCGGGCGGGTAAATCCACCACATAGTCGCGCCCCGGTGAAGCAAGGACGGTATCAAAGAGTTTCATCTGGCCTTGCATGGCCGCAAAATCTGCCAACACCGTGCGGC
>JAGWUY010000017.1 GCA_028868255.1 Alphaproteobacteria bacterium
AGATGGCGCTCAATAGAGGCCGTTGCCATCTTGCGTCAACCCACCATCTGCGGGGCCAACTTGTTGAGACGCCGGGGTTGTGGGTGTAGCAGGGGCCACCAGCACTACGCCATCAGCCGGTTTGGCAGGTGCTGTTGGTGTGGCACTTCCATTGCCAATCACAACGGTATTCGACGGCGGTTCATCGCCAGGTTTGAAGGCCTCAAGAATAACACCGGGGTCACCAAAAACGCCGCGTTTGCCTGTATTCACATGGATGGGAATTAGCTCGATAGCACGCGGCACCCGAAACGGAATGGCGGCTTTGTCTGCCAGTGCCAGTTTCATAAAATCAGCCACAACTGGGGCTGCCAATTCACCGCCCGTGCGGCCTTTACCCATGGGTTTCGGGTTGTCAAAACCAATGTAGACACCCACCGTCAAATCCGGCGTGAAACCCACAAACCACGCGTCACGCTCTTCATTGGTGGTGCCGGTTTTGCCTGCCACAGGCTTTCCGAGGATCTGCATTTTCTTGCCCGTGCCGCGCTCCACCACACCTTCCATCATCGAAGTGATTTGATAGGCTGTATAGGGGTTCATTACCCGCTCGCGGTTGTCAATCAGCTCTGGCTCTGGCAGGCTGGGGTCATAGTGGTCTTGTTTGCAGCCGGTACATTCACGATTATCGTGGCGGTAAATGGTTTTGCCGAAGCGATCTTGAATACGATCGATCAAGGTGGCATCCACTTTGCGCCCACCATTGGCGATGATGCTGTAAGCCGTTGTCATTTTCAGCAAAGTGGTTTCGCCTGCGCCAAGTGCCATCGACAATTGATGCGGCATCTTATCGTAAATACCCAAGCGCTGTGCCAAGTCAGCAATTTTGGTCATGCCCAAACTATCGGCCAAACGTACGGTCATGGTGTTACGGGATTGTTCAATGCCACGGCGCAAAGTTGATGGGCCAAAGAAATTCTTTTCATAATTCTTGGGCTTCCACACATCACCATTTTGCAATTTATATTCCACTGGCGCGTCCAGCAAAACCGAGGCTGGTGAATAGCCATTGTCCAATGCCGCCGCGTATACGATTGGCTTGAATGATGAGCCGGGCTGGCGCGTGGCCTGCACCGCGCGGTTAAATTGACTACTGCCGTAAGAGAAGCCACCCACCATGGCGAGCACTCGACCGGAGTGTGGATCCATAGCTACCAGCGCCCCTTCCACTTCCGGAATTTGTACCAAGTGCCATTGCTTAGGCTGGCCCGATGGTGCAACGTAAACGATATCCCCTGCACGTAATACCTGCGTGGCGGATTTGATTTCCTTACCAAGCGCGGTGCCATCGACATAGCTTCGCGCCCAACTCAACAAAGCCAGAGGAATTGTGCCGGTTTCACGTTCACCGCCCAATTGGCCATTGCTTAGAAAGGGCGGTTGCAGGCCAATGGTTGCCCCTTCATTTGTCACCTCAGTCACGATTGCTGCGCGCCAAGGTGCAGCATCAGGGGCGAGATGTATGTTGTTCAAATATTTAGCCCAGTCTCCGCCTGCCATATCCACATGGCCGAGCGGCCCGCGGAAGCCGCGCTTGCGGTCAAAACCAATCAGACCACGCGCGAGAGCTTGACGCGCAAACACCTGCATCTTGGGTTCGAGCGTGGTGTGAACGGAATAGCCGCCTTTGTTTAACGCGTCCTTGCCATACATTTGCACAAGATCGCGGCGCGCCTCTTCAGCAAAACCCTCAGCTGCGAAAAGCTGAACGCCAAACGGCCTCGGGTTAACCTTGAAGGGTTTGGCCTGTGCATCTTTCATTTCGGCCTCGGTGATGTAGCCGTTCTGGTACATTTGCAGCAAAACCCAATTGCGGCGCACAACAGCCCGATCTGGAAATTTGAACGGGTTGTAGTTGTTTGGCCCCTTGGGCAAAGCTGCCAGATAGGCCATCTCTTCGAGTTTCAATTGGTCAAGCGGCTTGCCAAAATAATTCAGTGAGGCAGCAGCAATGCCATAGGAGTTCAGCCCAAGGAAAATATCATTGAGGTAAAGTTCAAGAATTTGATCCTTGGTGAACGAGCCTTCAATGCGTCGCACAATCAGCGCTTCTTTCAGCTTGCGCGTAATGGTTTGTTCATTGCCCAGCAAAAAGTTTTTAGCCACCTGTTGTGTGATGGTGGAAGCGCCCACGATTTGACCGTGCCCTGTAACTTTTACTTGCACATATCGGATGACAGCGCTGGTAATGCCTTTCCAGTCCAGACCATTGTGTTGATAAAAATTCTTATCTTCGGCAGACATGTAAGCCTGAATCAGGCGTTTAGGCACGGAGTCAATGGGCACGAACAGGCGCCGCTGTTCTGCAAACTCCGCCAGCAACGAACCATCAGCGGCGTGCATGCGCGTCATCACTGAGGGTTCCCATGATGCCAATTGCTTATAATCCGGCAGGTCCTTTGACACGTCATAGATCACGTAAATGGCGGCCCCTGCGAGCCCCACAAAAACGATGAACAATGCGCCGAACAACCAACCAAAAAACCTAAGCATGCCAGCCTTACTAAACACCAAATACGAAATTTGATTTGGCGATAGCATGATTCAAGCCTGTGCCAAACCCTCAAAACAAGTGCAGGGGATAAGCTTGGAATGTGGCGAAGCCTAGGCAGGTGCAGGCTTAGTTGGACGAGACGATGGTTGCCAAAGCTCCAAAATAATCATCGACTGCCCTTGTCATCGCTGCGGCCATAGAATTTCGCCATGCAGGTGCTTTCAGCATGGCCTCATCATTTGCATTGGAAAGATAACCAAGCTCCACCAGAATCGATGGCACGTCCGGTGCCTTCAGGACGACAAATGCAGCAGAGCGCACAGGCTTGCCGGTGAAATGGGCTATGGGCTGCAATTCTTGTACTGCTTTTTTAGCAAAGTACATCGCCTGCATTTTGGATTCGCGCTGGGCGAGATCAATCAGCACCGTACTGATAGCGGGAGTTTGATTGCCTAAGTCAATGCCGCCGATAACGTCAGCCCGATTTTCTTTTTGCGCTAGCGCTTCAGCCTCGGCGTCAGTGGCTTGGTTGGAAACAGTGTAGAGTGTGGTGCCGCGCACCGATGCCTCATTCACTGTGTCGGCATGGACGGCGATGAAGAGATCAGCTTTGTGATCGCGCGCAATCTTTACGCGATCTTCGAGGCTGATAAATTTATCGGAATCGCGCGTCAAAACAACTTTATAGCTGGGGTTCGCTTGCAACAGATTACGCAAAGTCAAGGCGTAATCCAAAACCACCTCTTTTTCCTTGGTGTGGTTTGCGCTGAGGGCTCCAGGGTCTATGCCGCCGTGGCCAGCATCAATGACTATAGTGTGGATTGGCGCTGCTGCGGGTTCAGGCGGCACAGATGGGGCAGCGGAAATGGCTGCCGTTTGAATGTCTTGAGCTTTCTGTGGCACAGCGGCATCCGACGTTTTAAAATTTTGCAGCGTGGTCGGTAAAAGTTCAACCACCATCGTGGCGGGTTTCTTGCCCTTGGCGGGGATTACTTTGGCCTTGACAATTTTTACTGGGCCAGAAACATCCAGTACAATGCGCGATTTACCGGCTTCAACCAATCCATAGCGAAAGGATGTGACCAGACCTGATGTTTTGCGCCCTGCTCCCGTGGGGAAATCAAAACTCGCATCCGCAATATCAATGATCACCCGATAGGGCTTTGCTACGGTCGCGGCATTAAAAACCGCATTGGCCGACATATTGGCCTCAAACCGTGTGGCTTTGGCAGCGACAACAACCCGCGCTGCCGAAATGACAACACCCTGCGCCAAGGCACGCTGCAGCCCGGGCACCAGCAAGACCAGCAACGAAAAAGCGAAAATGAGGCAAAATCTGAAGCTGTTCATCAGGACGCAACGTCTTTATTTCTTAGAGCAAGTGACTTGGACTGGATCATTTGTGCAATTTAAGATGGCTTGGTTAACCTGAGGTTAGGAGCAAAATGGTCTGCGCCCTTGCATTCTGGCAAAAGGACACCTAAACAAGAACTGTCTCAATTTTCTGAATCAGTTCAACCTGAGGATGAAATGAGCAAAAGTTTCGTAATCGCAGGTATCCGAGCTAGTTCGCTAATCTGCCGATTGCGTGAAGGGAATTCCCCGGGAATTCAAAAAGCCCTTTTGGTGAAGGCACTGAGAGGCATGCGTTTTAACCGTTCGGCTGTGCCGGACATAAGGTCAACAGGGATATGCTCCACACTGGCGCGCCACGTTTAAAAGTCACAAACCCTTTGGGTTTGCTGGCTCACGGCGCTTTTTTGCAGTGTTCGAGAGCCACGCCCACATATACAGCAAGCGGCCCCCGGGCTTTATCTGGTTTCAGCAGTTCGGACAGTGATCTGGATCGTGACCGGCCGTCGCTTGGCATAAGGAATATGAACCATGGGTTCAAAAATGCTCATCGATGCCAGCCAGCCGGAAGAAACCCGGGTGGTCGTCGCCCGCGGCAACCGGCTTGAAGAATTCGATTTTGAAAGTGCGTCGCGCACCCCGCTGAAAGGCAATATCTACCTCGCCAAAGTCACCCGCGTTGAACCGTCACTGCAGGCGGCATTCGTGGATTATGGTGGCAACCGCCACGGCTTTTTGGCCTTTGCCGAAATTCACCCCGACTATTACCAGATTCCGATTGCGGATCGTTTGGCGCTGATTGCTGAACAAGAAGCAGAAGAAGCTGAGGACGATGATGACGATGATATGGAGGGTGCGGCTGACCATGCCCCTGCTCCAGACAATCAGCCCGATGACCACGGGGAACATGATCACGACCATGATGATCATGACCATCTTAATGAAGAGGCTCATGCTGAAGATCAGACCCCCCTGGCGCTGGTAACAGCGCCTGAGCCTGAGTTGAGCTCTGCGCCAAATGCCGAATTTGAAGAACCTGCGTTTGTTGAACCTACGGAAGCTGTTGAAGAGCATGCGGATGCAAATCCGGCTGATGACAATGCAGCCCCTCCTGCTGCGCCTCAAGGTGGCGAGCTTGAAGTGGTTGAAGGTGACGCTGAAAGCCACAAGGTAGAAACCATTGGCGAAGAAGACGCGATGGAAGAGGTGCCCCAGCGTTCACGCCGCCAGCCGCGCCGCCGCTACAAAATTCAGGAAGTGATCAAGCGCCGCCAGATTTTGTTGGTGCAGGTGGTGAAAGAAGAACGCGGCAATAAGGGCGCTGCGCTCACAACTTATATGTCACTTGCTGGCCGCTATTGCGTCTTGATGCCGAACACCGCCAAGGGTGGTGGCATTTCACGCAAAATCACCGATGCCAATGATCGCCGCCGCCTCAAGGAAGTGGCCAAAGATGTGGAAGTGCCGAAAGGCATGGGCGTTATTGTGCGCACGGCTGGCGCACAACGCACGCGCCCAGAAATTAAGCGCGATTTTGATTATCTGATGCGTCTGTGGGAATCGGTTCGTGAACTCACATTGAAATCCACAGCCCCTTGCGTGGTTTATGAAGAAGGCAACATCATCAAGCGGTCAATCCGCGATCTTTATACAAAGGATGTAGATGAAGTGATTGTGGAAGGCGAAGCCGCCTACCGCGATGCCAAAGACTTTATGAAAATGTTGATGCCGTCACATGCCAAAAATGTGAAGCCCTATAAAGAAACGCGACCCTTGTTTCAGCGCTATCAAGTTGAAAATATTCTGGACGGGCTATTCTCACCCACGGTTACTTTGCCATCTGGCGGCTATCTGGTGATCAACCAAACTGAAGCTTTGGTGTCGATCGACATCAACTCCGGCAAGGCCACGCGCGAACATAATATTGAAGACACGGCAACCAAGACGAACTTGGAAGCCTGCGACGAAATTGCACGCCAATTGCGTCTGCGCGATTTGGCAGGCCTTGTGGTGATTGACTTCATCGACATGGAAGAAAATCGCAACAACCGTGCGGTTGAAAGGCGCATGAAAGATGCGTTGAAGAATGATCGTGCGCGCATTCAGGTGGGCCGCATTTCGCATTTCGGTTTGCTTGAAATGTCGCGCCAGCGTTTGCGCCCCGGCTTGCTGGAAGGCACATTCCGCCCTTGCCCGCATTGCGAAGGCCGCGGCATTGTTCGCTCGGTTCCTTCATGCGGGCTTGGCGTTTTGCGCAGCATTGAAGAGTATCTGCAAAAGGGCCGCGCCGAGAATTTGACAGTGAAGTGCGCTCGTGATGTGGCTTTCTATTTGCTGAATGAAAAGCGCGATAGCCTGTTGATTATTGAACAGGCCTATGGTGTTTCGATCTTCATCCAGCCAGCCGATGACATGAAGGGCCCCTTGGCCCAAATTGAACGTGCGCCAGACCGCGAGCACATCAAGCGCCGCATCGCTGCTGCGGCTTCTCCCGTGCAGATGGATTCTGCTTTTGAGGCTGAAGACGAGAATGAAGAAGAGAGTGTCGAAGAGGACTTCACAGCAGAATCTGATGAGGCTGCGAATGTTGAGTCTGTCGAACTCAATGCCGAACAATCCGAAAATGGTGAACGGCGCGAAGGGGGCCGCAAGCGCCGCCGCCGTGGCCGCCGCGGTGGCAAACGTGATGAGCGTGGCGAAGGCAATGGCCATGTTACAGTTTCAGAAAATGCTGACGAAACCGAGGTGTCATCGGGCGAAACCGAAATGGTGGATGACCGCCCTGCCCCTGACAGTTCTGAAGATTTTGATGGAGCAACTGCTGCAAGCGATAGCCGTGAGCCTTCTGCTGAAGGCGACGCACACCAAGGCCGCAACCGTGAACGCGGTGGCCGCAAGCGGGGCCGCTTTGGCCGAGACCGTGGTGGGCGCGAGCGCGGTGAACGGCGTGAACACAATGGTGAGCAATCCGCACCTTCACTCGAAGGTGGCAGTGCTGCGCCAGAACGCGCTCCTCGCATTGAAGCCGAGGTTACGCCCACACAACCCGTTGTGATCATTATACCAGAACCTGCCCCACAGACCGAGGCGCGTAAATGGCAGCCACCTGCCCCCACGGTTTCAGCCGAGGCCGCCCCCCGAAAAGGCGGCTGGTGGAGCAAGCGGACTTAAGTGCAGCAATGCGGCGGGCCTCAAACTCGCCGCATTTCACATGGAAGACGCAAGTCATTGGACACATGCTTGGGTGCCGTGCATAAAATGGGTCGCTTTAAAAAATTGATCAGTTCGTGTGTGGCTGCTGTCCTGCTGGCCCTGCAAGTGCCATTACCTGCCTTGGCGCAAGAAAGCCCAAATCTAATCCGAGATGCAGAAATCGAAGGCCTGATGCGGCTCTATTCAAGGCCAATTTTTAAGGCTGCGAAACTTAATCCCGACGCTGTGAAAGTTTATCTCATTGCTGACCCGCGCATTAATGCCTTTGTGGCAGGTGGACAGCGCATATTTATCAACACAGGCCTCATCACGCGCTCAGCCACACCCAATGAAGTCATCGGGGTGTTGGCCCATGAAAGCGGGCACATTGCGGGTGGGCATCTGGCCAAGATGAACCGCGCCATGGCTGATGCCAGCACTGAACAATTGATTGGCATGTTGGTGGGCGTGGCAGCCATCGCCGGCGGCATCGCCGCTGGCAACAATGACGCCGCGCGCGCGGGCCAAGGCGTAATGATCGGTTCGCAAGGTTTGGGCCAACGCAGTTTTTTGGCTTATCAGAGAGGAATGGAAGCCACGGCGGATGAATCTGCCCTTAAATATCTGTCCGCCACAGGGCAAAGTGCTAAGGGCATGTTAACGCTGTTCAGAACGCTGGCAAATGAATCGTTGGCTTCGACTGCCAATGCCGACCCCTATCTTTATTCTCACCCGATGCCGTTTGACCGTATTCGCACTTTGGAAGCCAAGGTCAAAGCTTCACCATTCTACGCCAAGACTGATGATCCCGCCTTGCTTTTGCGCCACAATTTGGCCAAGGCCAAACTTGTTGGCTTTATGGAGCCCGCGCAAACGGTGTTTCAGCGCTACCCCTCGTCGGACACTTCGCTGCCTGCCCGCTATGCCCGCGCTATTGCCATGTTTCGGCGCGGCGATTTGCAAAACGCTATCCCAGTGATTGACGGCTTGACGCAGGATCTGCCGCAAGACCCCTATTTCTGGGAACTCAAAGCGCAAGCCTATCTCGAAAATGGCAAACCCGCCCTTGGCCTGCCCGCGATTCGTAAAGCGCGTAGCCTATTGCCGAGCAACGCTTTGCTCATGGTATTGCAGTCGCAAATTTTATTGGCGACGGATAATGCGGCACAGGCCGATGAAGCAATCAGCCTTTTAAAACTGGCAAAGAAGCAAGAGAGCGACATGCCCGCAATCTACAAATACCAGGGCCAAGCCTATGCCCTGAAAAAAGATTTTGCTCATGCCGAATTGGCATTGGCCAAATTTGCCTGGCTTACAGGCGACAAGAAAATGGCCGTTGAAAAAGCCACGCGGGTGCAAAATTTTTATAAGCACGGCACGCCAGAATGGCTGGAAGCCAATGACATTCTTACTTTTTCCAGCAAAAAATAATGTGAATTTCAATTTTCATAAAAGTTTTGTAATGTTAAGCGACAAACAGAGGAATATTTTTGATGCATAAGCTTGCCACAATTGCCACTGCATTCGTTTTTTTGGTGGGCAGCGCAGTCGCCAGTTTTGCAGAAGAGTTCTCAACCGCACAAAAAACAGAAATCGAAACACTGGTGCGAGATTACCTGCTTCAGCATCCTGAGATTCTGCGCGAGATGGCAAGTAAGTTGGACGCCAATGATAAAGCCGCAGCGGACAAAGCGCGGGACTCCGTTTTGGCATCGCAAGCAAAAGCTATTTTTCACAGTCCAATGGATGCAGTTGTTGGAAATCCCAAGGGTGATGTGACCATTGTTGAATTTATGGATTACAACTGCGGTTGGTGCCGCAAGAGTGTGAAGGAAATGCAATCCCTCATAGCCTCAGACAAAAATGTGCGTGTGGTGATGAAAGAATTTCCGATTTTTGGAGAAGGTTCAGAATATGCAGCGCGCGCCGCGTTGGCCTCGGTCAAACAAGATAAATACTGGCAGTTGCATCAAGCCCTGTTTGCTTTTGAAGGCAAGGTGACGGCTGAAGTTGTTGACCAGGTTGCTGCAGAGCAAGGCATTGATGTGGCTAAGATGAAACTCGATATGAAATCTCCGGAAATTGACGCGACAGTAAAAGGCAATCAGGCCATGGCGCAAACCTTGGCGTTGACGGGCACGCCCGCATTTATTGTCGATACCAAATTGATCCCCGGATATACCGAACTTGCTAATTTGCAGGCTTTGCTGGCCGCGACACGCGCCAATGGCGGGTGCAAGGTCTGCTAACTCGGGCGTTTCGCAATCCACAGCCTGCCCCTTTCCCAAACCCACCTTCATGCCTATAACTGGGGCATGAAGACGATCTATATTTTGAATGGGCCGAACTTAAACCTGTTGGGCACGCGTGAGCCTGAAATTTATGGGGCAGATACGTTGGCCGATGTGGAAGCCCGTTGCGCGGCGCGCTGCAAAGCCCTGGGGCTGGGCATGGTGTTTCGCCAAACCAATGTGGAAGGCGAATTGGTGACATGGATTCATGACGCGCGCGAGAAAGCCGCTGGCATTGTGATCAATGCTGGAGCCTACACCCACACGTCAGTGGCGCTGCACGATGCTGTTAAAGCGGTTGGTCTGCCAACCATTGAAGTTCATCTCAGCAATGTCTACAAGCGCGAAAGTTTCAGGCATCACAGCTATCTCTCACCGGTTTCTCATGGGGTGATCTGCGGCTTTGGGGTGCAGAGTTATGAATTGGCGCTGGACGGATTGTCTGGCATTTTGAACACAACGCGAAAGGGGTAAACATGCCCGCAAAGAAAAAACCTGTTGCCAAAAAAGCGGCGGCTCACGTCGAAAAGGCAAAGCCTGAATCCGGCGAGTTGTCACTGATCCGCAAGCTGGCAGATATTTTGAATGAAACCGGCCTCACTGAAATTGAGCTGGATCATAAAGGTGCGCGGGTGCGGGTGAGCAAGTCTATACAGGCGTCGACCATGGTGAGCCATCATGCGCCCGCTGCTGTCCATCAGGTGCCTGCCCCGGTCGCAATGCCTGCTGCCTCGCCTCATGTGGCCGTCGCTACGCCAGATGTTTCTGGTACACCTCTGAAATCCCCCATGGTAGGCACAGCCTATTTGGCGTCGACCCCCGGTGCGCCAGCCATGGCGCCTGTGGGCAGCATGGTGAAGGAAGGGCAGACCGTTCTGATCATTGAAGCCATGAAGACGATGAACCAAATCGTTGCTCCAAAATCGGGCAAGGTGGTGCGCGTCAATGTTGAAAACGCACAGCCGGTTGAATTTGGCGAAGTTTTGATGGTGATTGAATAGGCGATGTTTGACAAGATCCTCATTGCCAATCGTGGCGAAATTGCCTTGCGCGTGTTGCGCGCTTGCCGCGAGCTTGGCATTCAAACAGTGGCTGTGCATTCCACCGCCGACGCTGATGCGATGCATGTGAAGCTGGCAGATGAAAGCGTGTGCATCGGCCCTCCCGCCGCCAAGGATAGCTATCTGAATATTGCGTCTATCGTGGCCGCTTGTGAAATCACCGGCGCTGAAGCGGTTCACCCCGGCTATGGGTTTTTGTCTGAGAATGCCAGATTTGCTGATATTTTGACTGAACACAAAATTAAATTCATTGGCCCATCAGCAGCCAATATCCGCACCATGGGCGACAAAATTGAAGCCAAGCGCACCGCTAAGGCTTTGGGCATTCCTGTTGTGCCAGGCTCTGAGGGTGGCGTATCTGATTTGGGTGACGCCAAGAAAATTGGCAAAGATATTGGTTATCCTGTGATCATCAAGGCCACGGCTGGTGGCGGTGGCCGCGGCATGAAGGTGGCCAATAACGAATCCGAATTGGAAATGGCGGTGACAACCGCACAGACAGAAGCCAAGGCCGCATTTGGCAATGGTGAGGTTTATATCGAGAAATATTTGCAGAAGCCGCGCCACATTGAAGTTCAGGTTTTGGGCGATGGCCAAGGCAATGCAGTGCATTTGGGCGAACGTGATTGTTCACTTCAACGCCGCCACCAAAAGGTTTGGGAAGAGGCGCACAGCCCTGCCCTCAATGCCCATCAACGTGATTCAATCGGTGGCCGCGTGGCCAAGGCCATGGCTGACCTGAGCTATGAAGGCGTTGGCACGATCGAATTTCTTTATGAAGATGGCGAATTCTATTTCATTGAAATGAATACGCGCTTGCAGGTGGAACATCCGGTTACAGAAATGATCACCGGCCTTGATCTGGTGCAGGAGCAAATTCGCATCGCCGCTGGTGCAAAGTTGCAATACCGCCAAGAAGACATCACCTTCTCGGGCCATGCCATTGAATGCCGCATCAATGCTGAAAATGCTGCCACCTTCACACCATCGCCCGGCAAAGTTGATGCAGTTCATTTCCCTGGTGGCTTGGGCGTGCGTATCGATTCAGCGCTTTATTCGGGTTACCGCATTCCGCCCTATTATGACTCTTTGATCGGCAAGCTGATAGTATTCGGCAAAACACGCACCGAGTGCATGATGCGGCTGCGGCGTTCGCTCTCTGAATTTGTGATTGAAGGCGTGGAAACCACCATTCCGCTGTTCCAACGATTGTTGAATGAGCCTGATATTATTGACGGAAATTACGACATTCACTGGCTGGAAAAGTTCCTCGCCCGCACGGCGCAATGACCACGATTACACCGCAAGTTTTGCTCAAAGCCTATACGGCAGGCATTTTTCCTATGGCGGAAAGTGCTGACGACCCGGCCCTCTATTGGATCGAGCCAGATGAGCGCGGGGTTATTCCGCTGGATCGGTTTCACATTTCACATTCACTGAAAAAGGCGGTGCGGCATGGTGGCTTCGAAGTGCGCGTTGATACTGCGTTCAATGAGGTTATCACCGCTTGTGCGGCCAAGACCGACACGCGCGATGTGACCTGGATTAACCACCGCATTTTGAAGCTCTATACCCAACTGCACAAAATGGGCTGCTGCCATTCGGTTGAAAGCTGGAAGGATGGCGTGCTGGTAGGCGGGCTTTATGGCGTGCGCATCGGGGGTGTGTTTTTTGGGGAAAGCATGTTTTCGCGGGCCACAAATGCCAGCAAAGTGGCGCTGGTTCATCTGGTAGCGCGGCTGAATGCTGGTGGGTTCATGTTGCTCGATGCGCAGTTCCTCAATTCGCATCTCGAACAATTCGGCACCTACACCATTCCCAAAAAGCAATATAAGCCGATCCTCGAAGAGGCCCTTGATGCGACGGGGGATTTTGGGGCTTTCAAGTTGGACTATGACCCTGAGGCCGTTTTGGGCTGGGCACTGCGGGGGTAAAAGTGGGATGGTTGTCTCTACCTTCCCCTTCCCCCTTGTGGGGAGGAAAACGAGACTCAATCCGGCGCGGGCTGCGTGGTTTCGGGCTTGTCTGGTTGGGCTGTTGGGTCTGGAATTGTTTCCACGGGTGGCGGCGGGGCGTTTGGGTCTTTGCAGCCAACCAACCACACATCCAAAACCGGATGCTCCAAGCCATTCAAGCCTGGGCTTTCCGCAAACATCCAGCCAGAGAAAATCCGCTTCTTCGAGTCGTCTTTTTTGATTTCATCTATTTCAACGAAAGCCGCGGTCTTGGGGCTCTCGGTGATAGGAGCGGTTGTGCATACTTCAGCCCTGATTACCAAATTGCTGAATTTCACATCCTCACCAACTTTTTCTTCAAAATTTTTGGTGATACCCATGATCTTGTCGAGACCAGCAAAAATCGCAACCGGATTTTTTATGTCTTCACCCAGCGCAACGCTGCTGGTCAGGCCGCACAAAACTGCCCACAAGGCCAATCGTTTCATTGCTGTGGTATATCCGTTTTCGGCGCCGTGGAAGCATCAGGCGTTTTATTTTTTGAGAACATTGCTTGACTGATCAACGACCAAATATCAACTGCGCCTTGCGTGTAGCTAATCACGCCGCCTTCGGCTAACTTAACGTCAGCTCCGCCCGGTTCTAACACTACGAATTTTGAACCTAACAGGCCCTCGCTAGTGACTTTTGCTGAGGTATCTTCCGACAACACGATGCCGGGGTTGATCACCATTTCGACGCGCGCTTGATAGGATTTGGGATTTAGGCTTTGGCCTGTCACTGTGCCAACCTTGATGCCGGCCACGCGCACATCACTGCCCACTGCCACGCCATCAATATTGTCGAACTCCGCGCTTATATGATAGCCTACGCCCGCGCTGCTGCCCAAACCAGATGTTTTGTAGGCAAATATGAAAAAACCCAAGGCCAGAGCGACGATCACTGCGCCCACCAGAGTTTCAAGTGCTGAGGATTTCATGGCTTCGCCTTATTCGGGTTTCCAGGCTTGATAATCTGGCGCGCTGACCTGTGCCTTGCCGCCTAGAACAATCGATCCCGGCGGATGATAAGCTTCAGCAGTGCCTGTCATGTTTTCCTGATGAGGCAATTGCCATTCATGGCCTACATAATTTTCTTGTGTTGGTGGTGTGTCCACGCGGTGATGCATCCAGCCGTGCCAACCTGCAGGAATTTGGCTCGCCTCAGAATAATTTGAATAGATCACCCAGCGCCGTTCTGGAATAGAATCTGGAACGGCGGATTTGGCACGATAATATGTGTTGCCCAATGCGTCTTGGCCTACGCGCTCGCCCTTGCGCCACGTGTAAAAACGGGTGTTCCAAGTTGCACCATTCCACCACGTGAAGAACTGTTTTAAATTTTTCATCAGAACCCTAGAGACTCTTATTTTCAGGCCGGAATATGGCGGAACTGAAGTCCCCCGTCTAGATCAATAACGTTTAGCCCCTAGCCCTTAGTTTTTCGGGCGCAGTGTCACGACCGGGACATTATTGACTTGGCTTTCATTTATTGTTTCGATAGCCGGATTTTCTTTCAGTGCTTTCAGAAAGTTTGCGGCCTCATCACTATGAATTTGCTCACCCATGGGCAGCGCATACATGCCAAATTGCGAGTGTAGGGTTTCATGGGTGACGCTCACCAGATAGACTGGTTGGTCAGTCGCGCCCTTTGCCACGACATTGGATTCAAAAGCACGCAAGGTGAGGCGCGACGCACCATCGAGCGGTTTGATGGCTGTGAGTTTAGCTTTCAGTCCATCGTGAAGTGCGGGCCTGGGCGCCAAAGCATCCAAAGGTGCATGGGGATTGAGGTATGCCAAGCTGTCTCGCAGAGTCCAGACCGGTAGAGGCTTGAATTTTAGCGGCGTGATGGCGGCTTGCAACGCATCCAAAGACCCAATCCATTGAACAACAAAACTCTCCTTTGGCTTTCCTGCAAGGTCGATGCGGCGCGAAGGCAGCAAGCCTTTGCTTGCAGTTTTCCAATCCGCCAAACTCACGATCTTGACGTTGTTTTGTGGTGCGTAAAGCGTTTCGCTTTGATCATCATCGCGTACAAGGTGAATGCTTCCCGCGACGGCGAAAGCCAAGAATGTTACACATATCAATCCTATTGGCTTGATGCGCAGGCGCGGCAAGGTGGCGATGAACACTCCATAAAGGCTGGTCAAGATCACCGCAATTAACACGCCGCCCAAAACATCGCTCAACCAATTGACGCCTAGGTAAAGCCGCGTAAAGGCAATGGCGATGACCACCAACGCACATGTGGCGGCGACGATGGCTTGCGTCCAGCGGGCCATGCTGTGATTGCACAGAACAGCCAGCACACCGAACACCAGCCCGGCTAACAAGGCATGTTCGCTGGGGAAGTGGAAAGCGGATGCATTTGCCACGTTGGATGGCGGCGAAAAACTGAAAGAGGTTAGCAGCAGGATGATGCGGCCCGCAGCCATGGTCACCGCTGCAGCAATGGCGGCGCGCCATGCCTTTTGCCAAGCCAACCAGCCCAGCAATGCAGCAGCAGCAAACCACACTACCACTTCATCACCCAACATGGTGATAGCCTGCATCAGCTCATCCCCCGGCGGTGAGCGCAGTTGGCTGAAGACGTTGTTAATAGAAATGTCCAAATTGCTGACGGCTTGACGCAGCACAAGGCCTGATAACAAATCAATAAGCGCAACAACCGCCAAAACCAGACCAAGCAAAAGCATCAAAAGTAAAACTGAGCTCGGATGTTCGGGCGCAATTGCTTCAGCAAAACGCCGCACATAATCGTTTTGGCTTTGCCCAGCCCAAGCGGCAAAACGCCCCTGAACGGCCTTGCGATAAGGCGTTAAACTTGCGGCAAGCAAACGGATTAACCACCCGGCGACCGCGAGAATGACCAACAGCACCAGCAGCACAAACAGCAAGCGCCCGCTCAATTCACCTGCCAGACTTAATGCCTGCCCCAGCAATACACCTGGAAACACATGGGCAAAACCCCAAACAATGCCGGAGGACACGTTAATGGCGAGGAAGAAGCCTTCGCTCATCCCAAACATGCCGGCGATGCCGGGCACCACAGCCTTGACACCCGGAACGAAACGGCCAAGGGCAATGGATTTGCCACCATTTTTTTTGAAAAATTCTTCGCCCTTGGCCAACAAGTGTGGATAACGGTTCAAAGGCCAGAAGGTTTTCAAGCGTTCGCCGTAAATGCGCCCTGCCCAATAGGATACTTGATCTCCCAGAATACAGCCAAAAATTGTGGCTGCGAGTACCGGCCAAAACGGCAATTTTCCAGCGCCTACCAATGTGCCTGCCCCAACTAAAACAGCCGTGGAAGGCACGAAAAGGCCAATTACCAAGAGTGCTTCACCAAAGGCGATCAAGAAAATGATGATCAAGGCCCAATCAGGGTGAGAGGAAAAATAGTCGAGATAGGGTTGGATTTGATCCATGTGGCACTTCTGTTGGTGTTTGGTCTATTTAACTTCAAAACTGATTAATAAAATAGGCATTCGGTATGAATTATCGATTATGATTTGCAATCAACGCGTTGGATAGTAATTGTGGCAGGGCCATGACTTTTTCTTCAATTTTGATTATGGTGGTGGCGGGGTTCTTCGGCGGCTTGGCCAATTCCATTGCCGGCGGGGCATCACTGGTGACATTTCCTGCTCTCTTGAGCATTGGGCTGCCGCCCATCATCGCCAATGCATCCAATACTGTTGCGTTGCTGCCCGGCAATCTTTTGGGCGCGTTTGGCGATCGTCATAAATTGCCTGCGCGCGATGCTGCGTTCTTTACTGGGCTTGCGATTGCGCTGGTGGGTGGCACATTGGGCGCGCTGTTGTTGCTGATTTCGAGTGATCAATTTTTTTCGAACATCGTGCCCTTATTGATAGGTGTGGCGACACTGATTTTTGCATTCGGCAAGGATATTCAGCGCGGGCTGGCCACTTTGATTGGCGGAGCTGACAATCCGATACTTCGCAATGTGTTGCTTTTCCCAACTTCTGTTTATGGCGGATATTTTGGCGCTGGCGTGGGTGTTATGTTTATGGCGCTGTTTGGGGCCACGAGTTCGCTCGACGTGCGTGCCGCCAATGCCAACAAGAATGTTCTGGGGTTTTTGACTAATGTTTCCGCAGCTGTGATTTTTGCCTGGCAAGCCGTAGTCAACTGGCCTGTAGCGCTCACCATGTTGCCGGCCACGGCGGTGGGTGGCTTTGCGGGGGCGAAGTTGATCAAGGTGTTGCCTGCCTCGTGGGTGCGGGCCACCATCATCACCATCGGTACGGTGATGACGGTGATTTATGCTTACCGGACCTGGGCGTAAGCCACCGCGATTTCCGCAGCCAGCTTGGCATTGTTCATCACAAGTGCGATATTGGCCTTGAGGGAACGGCCTTGGGTGATTTCAGCAAGGTGAGCCAGCAAAAATGGCGTTACGTTTTTACCGATGATGTTTTTGGCGTTGGCTTCGGTAATTGCTTTTTCGATTGTGGGTGCGATTTCGGCGCTCGGGATTTCTGAGTCCTTGGGGATGGGGTTGGCCACTACGACACCCCCTTTCAATTCCATCTGCCATTTGGCCTTCATCAAGGCGGCGAGCTGTTGCGGCGTGTCACAGCGCATGGGAACCTTGTGGCCGCTTCCGCGCGAATAGAAGGCTGGAAAGTCATCTGTGCCATAGCCCACCACGGGCACACCAAAGGTTTCCAATGTTTCCATGGTGAGTGCGAGATCAAGGATCGCTTTCGCACCGGCTGTGACCACGGCCACATTGCTTTGGGAAAACTCTATGAGGTCTGCTGAGATATCAAAATTCTTTTCCGCACCTCTGTGTGCGCCGCCGATTCCACCCGTGGCGAAAACGTGAATGCCCGCCATGGCGGCGATGCGCATGGTGGAGGCGACTGTGGTGGCACCGGTTATTTTGCGCGCGACGACAAAAGGCAAATCTCGTGTTGAGACTTTGACAATCGACGGGCCGGTTTTGGCGAAATGCGTCAACTCAGCATCCGAAAGCCCTGCCCGCAGTTCACCATCGATCACAGCAATGGTGGCGGGAATGGCACCGTGGTTGCGCACTACGGATTCAACTTCTCGCGCCATTTCCAAATTCTGTGGGAATGGCATGCCGTGGGCGATGATGGTGGATTCAAGCGCCACCACAGGCTTGCCATCGGCGATGGCGGATTTGATTTCGTCGGTCAGTCTGATCATGGTCATTCCAAAGTTGAAGCCGTGCTGGCGATTACCTTTGCCGCCAGTTCTTGCCCGATGATGGCGGCTTTGGCGAGGGGCAGATTTTGGGAGAGACCGAAGACGAGGCCGGACATGGCCGCATCGCCAGCGCCCGTGACATCGACAATGGTTTTGGCTTGGGATGGCACATGGGTGATGGACGTGCCATCTGACACATAGGCCCCCAGCTCACCGGCATGGATGACGATGTTTTCAAGACCCATAGCGTGCAAGGCTTTGGTGGCGGTGGCGATCTCTCTACTTCCCGTCAAAGCTTCGATCTGGTCAAGATTTGGCGTCGCGAGAAAGACTTTGCGAAATTGCAAAAGTGTTTTGAGTTTTTGTGATTTGGCCACGGACACAGGCTCAATGATCAAGCGGCCTGTGGCATGAGCAGCGATTTCGACCAGTGTTTCATCAGACAAATTACAATCCGCAACGATATGCTCATTTGCCTTAAATAGGCCTTTATTCTTATTTATGGTATCTGGTGTGATGGAAAGGAGAAGGCCCATGTCTGACACTGCACTTACCAATTCCCCCTTCTCGTCGAGAAGTGCGATGTATGACCCCGTGGCCATGGTGCTGCGGATGATGGCTTGGGTTTTGACACCTGCCTTTTCAGTGTGGGCCAGCAGCATATCACCAAAGGCATCGTTCCCCACGATGCTGAGCAAAGTGATTTCAACGCCGAGCCTGGCCAAATTATGGGCGATGTTGCGCGCCACGCCGCCGGCCTTCAATTGCACATGGCCGGGGTTGGATGTGTGCAGGATGTGGGGCGCTGCCGTTTTGGCTTTCACATCCACATTTGCGCCTCCGATAACGAGGACTTTCATATTATCTAAACCTCTTGCTGAGGTGCGAGCAAAGCGAGCCTCGAAGCATTTTGCAATGGCCTTGCGGAGGCCCTTCGAGGCCCAGCTGCGCAGGGCATCCCCGCCTTCGCGAGGGACGGGCTCTCAGGGTGAGGGAAAAAATCAAAATCAAAAATCCGTTTTTACGCCGCCCTCAGCCAAACGGCGGTCTACAAATGTGTTCAGTTCCTCTTTGATCGCCGGATCCATATAGGGTTGCTGGTATTCGTCCAGCGCCTGCTTATAAACATGATTGGCGCGGTTGATGGCTTCGGGTTTGCCTGCCGCCACCCATTGCTGGTTGTTGCGCCAATCGGAAATCAGGGGCTGATAAAACGCATTGGCATAACGGCCCAACGTGTGTTGTGCGCCAAAGAAATGGCCCCCTGGCCCGACTTCACGTATTGCTTCAACGGCCAGCGCATCCTCTGTTGTTTCAAGGGGTTGCAGAAACTCCATAACCATTTGAATCAAGTCAACATCCAACACGAATTTTTCAAAGCCGGCCACCAACCCGCCTTCAAGCCAACCCGCGCCATGCATGATGAAGTTGCCGCCACCCATGGTGAGCGCCCAAAGCGAGAACACGCTCTCATAAGCCGCTTGCGCATCCACTGTATTGGCCGCACAGGTGTTCGACGTGCGGTATGGCAGGCCATAGCGCCTGGCCAATTGGCCGCCCACCAAAACGGCCTTCATATATTCCGGTGTGCCAAAAGCCGGAGCACCCGATTTCATATCCACATTCGAGGTGAAGCCACCATAAATCACCGGCGCACCCTTCTTGACCAATTGCGTAAAAGCAAGGCCTGCTAGCGCTTCAGCATTTTGTTGTACCAAAGCCCCCGCCATCGTCACTGGGGCCATAGCCCCCGCAAGGGTGAAGGGTGTCACACAAATCACTTGGCCGCGCGATGACATTTCCATGATGCCGTTCAACATATAGGCGTCCAGCTTTAACGGGGAATTGGTGTTGATGATGGAGGTGAGTGTAGGTTCGGCCTCAAACTGCTCTGGGCTGATGCCGCGTGCGATGCGGGCAATTTCTAATGCATCTTTGACACGATGCGCACCAAGGCAATAGGCTGTCATGGGCTTATCCATCAGGGTTGCCATATCGCGCAGCGCATGGAGATGGCGAACACCGGCGTGAAGATCGACAGGTTCAACCGGGTAGCCGGCGCTGAAACCAATGGCATTGAAATGCTGACCGAGCTTCAGGAATTTGCGGTAATCCGCCTGATTGCCTGTGCGGCGGCCGCCTTCCATATCCCAGCAGGACGGCGGGCTGCCCACCGTGCCAAACACCATGTTATCGCCGCCAATGCGGGAATTGTTTTCAGGGTTGCGGGCGTGAAGGGTGAATTCTTTTGGCGCATAAGCCACAAATTCTTCAACAAAGGCGGGTTCAAAATGAACACGCTCGCCCTTGATGGTGACCCCGCCTGATTTTCGCAAAAGTTCCAAGGCATCGGGATAGAGAAAATCCATGCCGATTTCCTTGAGCACCTTGAGGGCAGCTTGGTGGATCGATTCAATTTCATCGCTTGACAGAATGTTGGTGGGCGCGAATTTGCGCTTAATCTGACGCTTGGACAATTGCGGCAAGGCGGCCCCGCCACCAGCACCGGGGTTGGCGCGTGCGCCACCACGGCGGCCGCGGCGGGTTTCGGCATGTGCTGATTCACCTTCTGTCATTTTTTGTCTTCCTTCAATTGTTCAAAATCAGCCTGACTTTTGACTGTTCGTCAAAAGTCAGAAAAGGTGATTGCCAACAGCGACCTGAGGCGATTTTGGTGTTTCTAAGAAACACCAAAACGCTCCAAGGCGGGATCAGCAGCAACCTGCTTCACGAGCCACTCTTCAAAGCGCTTGATCTTGTTTTTGTTTTTATTTTCAGCCGCACAGGCAAAATACCAATTGTGCTTGTGCGGCACGCGCAAGGGGAAAGGCTGTTGCAGGCGGCCGAGCTTGATTTCTTCGGCAGCATAGGGCCCGATAGTCATGGCCAACCCCCTGCCCTCTATCGCTGCTTCCTGCGCCAGAATATAGCTATCTACCGATAAGCGGTTGGCGGGCTTGATGCCTTTGACACCTGCTGCTTCCAGCCAGATTTGCCAGTCTTCCTCGGCTGTATAAACATCAATCAACTTGTGTTTCTTAATGTCATCCGGTGATCTCAATGCCAGTGACGGGGCGCAGATGGGCACCAGATAAGATTTGAACAGCGCCCTGTAATAGTGACCCGGCAGTTTATTGCGCGCCAGAATGAGGCCGACATCAACATTACGCTCATCAAAATCCCAATCAAAATAGCTGGTGGATAGGCGCACTTTCACGTCTGGGTATTTGCGCTCAAAATCATGAAGGCGCGGGATCAACCATTTCAACGCCACGGTGACATAGACCTGAATCGTAAGTTCATTATCTGCTGTTGAAGGCTTCAGCGCCTTGGTGTGATTTTCAATCTGGTTGAAGGCTTCATGGATTGTTGGATAATAAGTTTGGCCTAATTGGGTGAGTTCAGCACGGCGGGCATCGCGCCTAAAAAGCTGGATGTTTAAACGATCTTCCAGCAGCTTGATTTGATGGCTGACGGCAGAGCGCGTGATGCCCAACTCGCCCGCGGCCAAACGGAAAGAACCGAGGCGTGCGGCAGCTTCAAATGCAGTTAAAGCCCGTAAAGGGGGGAGTTCTCGTCTGGCCAAAGGGGTTCACCAATTCATGTGTTGCAGATGTTGTAACATAGTGTTTTTAAACAGGGCAGGACGTTTGGTTGCGACATTATGGTGATTTTTTCTCACGCCTAGCCGGTGAATTTTGGCGCTTTGCGAAGCGGTGGGTTTAGAGCAAAAGAATTAAGTCTCGGTGTTGCCGTCATTGCCGCGAAGGCGGAAATTTGCGTTACTGGGAATTAAACAGAGATCCCCGCCTGCGCGGGGATGACGAATTCAAGGATACAGGTGCATAAATGACAATGACCGAAGACATCTCTTCCCGGCGGCGCGGCGGACGCGAAGCGCGCAAGGTTTTGCGCTCGACAGCTATCCCAATGGACAAAGCCGCCGTGCGCCCGGGCATGTTGGGTGGTCAATACAAGCCTCTGAAAGACGCTGACATGCAGCGGATTCACGAAACGGCATTGAAACTTCTTGAAACTGTAGGTGTAGGAACGCCCATCCCTTCTTGTGTTGAGGCGGTAACGGCGCGGGGCGGCTTTATCAATGATCGCGGGCGTTTGTGCATACCGCGCAGTTTGGTGGAAGACATTCTGGCGACATGCGCACGTCACTTTGTTTTGCATGCGCGTGATCCGAAGTTGGATTTGGAACCTTGGGGCAACAAGGTTTATTTCGGCACGGCAGGCGCTGCTGTGCACATTGCCGAGATTGAAAGCAATTCTTACCGCGAATCCTATCTCAAGGATTTGTATGATGCGGCACGCATCGTGGACACATGCGAGCATATTCACTTCTTCCAGCGCTGCATCACGGCACGCGACATGCTGAATGGGCATGATCTTGACATCAACACGCTCTATGCTTCGATTGCGGGCACTAACAAGCATGTGGGCTCTTCAATGGTTGAGCCTGCGCATGTGGATGAGTGCTTGCAGATTTTGCATTATGTGGCGGGCGGTGAAAAGAAATGGCGCGAGCGGCCTTTTGTTT
>JAGWUY010000018.1 GCA_028868255.1 Alphaproteobacteria bacterium
AGCCACGACAGCATGGCAAGCGCCATGATGATGAGTGGAATTGTGGGCGGCAACATGGCCAGAGCGAGATAGGCCTGCTTGCCAAGGAAGTTATAGCGGTAATCGGTATAGGCCGTACAAAAGCCGATGAAAGTGGAGAGAACCGACGTGCATAGCGCCACAATCAAACTGGTTTTGGCCGCTTCCAAGATTTCTGGACGGCTCAGAACTTTTTGATACCATTGCAGTGAGAAGCTGCCCAGCGGCAGGCTGGGAAAACGGTCGGAGTTGAACGAGAAAATGAAACTCGCGACGATTGGTGTGAAAATGAAAATGAAGGCCAGGGCGATGTAGACCCACAAGGAGGTCTTGATGGCACGATCAGCGTTCATCCGCGCCTCCTGTATGCTGTGGTCACAGAAGCAAAAGCAACGGCGAGCAGCGTCAGGATCATCACCACCGCGATCACTGCAGCGCGCGGCCATTGTTGCCCGGATTTGGTGGAATCGATGATCATGATTGAAAGTGTGGGTGGTTTCGAGCCACCGAGGTAATAGGGACTGACGAAATCACCGAACGCGAGAATGAAACAGAAAAGTGCCGCCACGATCAGCCCAACCTTTGCGGCGGGGATGATCACTGCAAAGACCGTACGCAATCGCCCACAGCCAAGATTGTGCGCAGCTTCGATCAAGCGCCCGTCAATGCTAGCCAGTGAAATCGTCTGCAGAATGACGACAAGCGGGAAGGCCAGCGTCAGGTAGCCGATGATCGTGCCGTAAGCCGTATTGAGCAGTGATAAGGGGCCAAGACCAACCCATGCCAGCATGGCGCTAATGACGCCGTTGCCGGCAAGGACCACTTGCCAGGCATAAACGCGCACGAGATAACTGGTGAAGAACGGAATGATCAGGAAAAACAGCGCCCAGCGGCGGGTGGTCTCATTGACCTTGAATGCGAGGCCATAGGCGGCAGGAAAGGCCAGCAGCGATGCCAAAATGGTGGCCACCAACGCAAGCGAGAATGTGTAAAGATAGGAATTCCAGAAGATGTTCCATCCCAGCATTTTCGCCCAGTTGTCGAAGGCGAAGGCCGGCGTCATGCGATAGTTCTTGACGAGCCAGAAGCTCATCACGAACATGAATCCGAGAGGTACGACAAAGAACAGCAGCTGCCAGACCAACAGCGGCAGACGCCAGAACCAGGCGTAGAAGTCCCTGTGTTGCGATGTTGCCATCTACCTCTCCCCGCAGTCAAAGAAATGCTTAGCGTGGCTCAAATTCGGGCAAGAGTCCACGCCCGCCTCAAGCTCCTAAAGCTGAGGCACACCATCAATCGAAACCGTTCAATGTTGCAATTCCGCTCCCCGCGATGGCGGGAAGCGGCAAGTTTCAAAGAAGGGACTGTTACGAGCCCTTGTATTCCGACCAGAAGTCGTTCCAGACTTCAAGGCTCTGCTGCTTTGGCACACCGCGATACTTGATGCGGCCATCTTTGATAAGAGACACGGGATCATTGGCCGCACCATCCACCTGTCCGGTGCGCTGGGCTTCTTTCGGATCCTTCTCGTTCAACGCCTTGCGACCGCCCTTGGTGATGGCAAAGCCGGGGTAAGCCGCCATGCGGGCTGAATGCACTTGGCCTTCAGGTGACAACATGTACTGGATGAACTTCTTGGCAATGTCAGCGTTCTTGGTGCCCTTGCCGATCGACCAGGATTCCGTCCACTGGATGCCACCTTCCTTTGGAACAACAGATGCCACTTTCGCACCGTCCTTCTCAAGGACGCCCGTAATCCAGTCGCCAATGCCGGCCATGGCCAGCATTTCGCCGTTCTTGAGGCCGTTGAACGTGCCGCCGTAATCGAAGAAACCGCCAACTTGCGGGCGCAAGGACTTGGTCTTTTCCTTCACAGCACCCCACGCAGCTTCGTCAATGTCGAAGGGTGAGGCGTTGCCATTGAGAAGGCTCATCTGGCCAAGGCTCGGCAAGTGCCAATCGAAGTGTCCAACCTTGCCCTTGATTTCAGGCTTCCAATAGCAGTTGTAGCTCTGTGCTTCTTCGGCCGAGATGGCTGTTGTGTTGTAGGACACGCCCAAATGACCGCAACGAACCATTGCTGAGTAAAGCTTGCCGTCTTTCCAGTGACCTGGGAATTGCTTCCACTCGTCAAACAGGAAGTCATCAAACGGATAGTCTGCCGCATTCAATTCATCGATGTAGCCCGCTTCATTGAGCTGCTGGACGAATTCGGCGTCAGACAGAATGACGTCAAATGTGCCGGGAGGTGACTGGGCAATCAGCGCCAGCATGTTGTCGCCGCCAGCATAATACTTTGGCTTGAATTTCACATTGTTGGCGGCTTCGAATTCAGCCACCACGTCTGGCTCACCGTGGCCATACCAAGCCAACATATTGAGCTCGACGGTGTCTGCCCAGGCGCGGCTCACAAATGGCATCGCCAATGCGGATGACGCAACGCCATATTTCAGGACATCGCGGCGGCTGGGTTTCAATAGAGATTTCTTGTTCATGAACGTTTCTCCCTCGCGCGGGTTTATCTGCTGCAGTCTGCCGCGCATGGTGAACAGGTAAACACATTTTTATCGCAAATAAAAATTGATCATTCAAATCTTCTTATGATTTTTTCTTATGTGGCCGTGGCAATGCCATCCAGTCTTTCTAGGCGAACGAAGTCAGTTTGCCCTGAATCATGGAGTGATTTCATGATGTGATTGACAAGGAGCAAAGCTGCCGTTGACGCACCCGTATTTTTGAAAAACATCCCGACATGGATATCAGGCAGAGTTGGAAAACCTTCACTTTCCGTGAGGACGCGCATGCCGCGCATCAATGTTCGCCTGGTTAACGCCGTGACACCGAAGCCAGACTGCACCGCAAGTTGCAGACCATTGATCCCAGGGCTGCAAAAAGTGATCCGCCACGGTAAGCCGATCTGGTCCAAGCTGCGGATCATGCGATCTCGATAGTGGCAGCCTTCGGGATGCGCCGCGATTCGGACAGGAGCCTTGTTCTCAGCATTGAAGTCACCACCAGCCACCCAAATCGGCCGTTCGGCCCAAGTGTAGATTAGGCCAGGTGGTGGCGGGCCATCGAACATGGCGACAACAATGTCAACCTCATCCCGATCAAACATTGCAAGCAGCTGTTCGCTTGTGTCGCAATGGATCGACATTTCCACGTCTAGATTATGCTTGGAAAAATGAGCCAACGCTTTCTGGAAAAAGGCTACAGCGTAGTCGTTGGGCAATCCAACACGCAGACTGCCCGATGTCTCCTTGTGCTGTAGCCGCGCCACAATCTCATCGTTCATGGCCAAGAGCTGCCTCGAATAGCGTGCGAGCCGTTCTCCCTCGCGGGTGAGCGCGACGTTGCGGCCTGAAGTATCCATCAGAGGCATGCCGACGAGTTCTTCCAGCTTTCTGACCTGCAGGCTGATGGCCGGTTGTGTGCGGCCCAGCAATTGGCCAGCCTTGGTAAAGCTGCCAAGATCAATCACCGCAAGAAATGAGCGAAGAACGTCCGTCGGAAGATTGATTGCGACCATCACCGCCTCCAAAGCGAAACTTATGAGCCAATAATTTAAATGAATTTCCTATATCTTGGCAATCGCCTTATTGATTGCCTCAAGAACAATTGTGGGAGGTAGCAATGAACGATCAAAGGCCTTTTGCCGCAGAAATGCCTTGGCCTGATTTTCACGCCCGCGTCAAAAACGGCAAGACGCCGATCCTGATTCCATTGGGTTCCATGGAACAACATGGTCATCACATGCCGCTTCATGTTGACGTCTTGCTGCCGACAGAGTTTTCACGCCGCGTTGCAGAGCAGATCGGCGGATTGGTGTCGCCCACTTTCAACTATGGCTACAAGTCACAGCAGAAATGCGGCGGCGGCAACCATATGCCCGGTACGATCAGCCTCGAAGGTCAGACTCTTGTCCATCAGCTCCGCGATGTGATCAAGGAGTTTGCGCGACATGGTGGGCGGAGCTTCGCGATTGTGAATGGCCACTACGAGAATTCCTGGTTCATCAATGAAGCCGTTGACTTGGCGCTGCGCGAATTGCGTTGGGATGGCATCGCCAACGTCAAAGTCGTCGTCCTGTCCTATTGGGATTTCGTCAACGAAGAGACTATCGCCAAGATTTATCCTGATGGTTTTCCCGGCTGGGCCGTCGAACATGGCGGTGTACTCGAAACGTCATTGATGCTGGCACTCTACCCCGAGCTGGTGCAGCTGGAACGTGCCATCGATCACCCTCCCGCAACGTTCCCACCCTATGATGTCTACCCTGTGAAGACGGAATGGACACCAGCCAGTGGAACGCTGTCATCACCCAAACAGGCATCCCGCGAAAAAGGCGAGCTGATGCTCGCTGTCTGCACAGACGGAATCGTGAAAGCGTTGCGCGACGAATTCTCGATCAACTGAAAATCTAACTATCAAAACCCACGAGGAGCGAAAATGACCAGTATCAGAGAACGCCTGCAAGACTATCAGGGCAATGGCAAACCGGCGACGCCAACATTCTCCGCAAAGGAAATGCAGCGCCGCCAGGACAATATCCGCAAGCATATGGCTGAGCACAAGATCGATGCCGCGCTTTTCACCTCCTATCACAACATTTGCTACTACTCTGATTTTCTGTTCTGCTACTTCGGCCGCCGCTATGGCCTTGTTGTTGACCACAAAGGTTGCACGTCGATTTCGGCAGGCATTGACGGCGGCCAGCCATGGCGGCGCACATTTGGTGGCAAGAACGTCACCTACACAGACTGGCAAAAGGACAACTACTTCCATGCTGTGCGCGGCCTCACCAAAGGCGTAAAGCGCCTCGGCATCGAGTTTGACCATATCAACCTCGACACCATGGCGCTTCTGAAATCGGAATTCCCTGAGATGGAATTTGTCGACATTGCGCAGCCTGCCATGCGCCAGCGTATGGTCAAGTCTCAGGAAGAAATCGCCCATATCACCAAGATGACGCGCATCGCCGATATCGGCGGGGCGGCCTGTTGCGAAGCCACGCAGGTTGGCATCACCGAACGTGAAGTGGCACTCCATGCAACGGCCACTATGGTGAACGAGATCGGCAAGGTTTGGCCGGATGGCGAATTGATGGACACCTGGACCTGGTTCCAGTCAGGCATCAACACCGATGGTGCACACAATCCCGTCACATCTCGCAAGCTGGAACGCGGCGACATTCTCAGCCTCAACTGCTTCCCCATGGTGGCAGGATATTACGTGGCTCTGGAGCGCACCCTCTTCTGCGAAACGGCAACGGACGAGAACCTTCGCCTGTGGGACATCAACATCGAAGTGCATGAGCGTGGCATTGAGCTGCTCAAGCCCGGCAACAAGTGCTCAGACGTCGCGAAGGAATTGAACGATATCTACGAAAAGTATCAGCTTCTTAAGTACCGCTCCTTCGGCTACGGCCACAGCTTCGGTGTGTTGTGCCACTACTATGGACGTGAAGCAGGTCTTGAATTGCGTGAAGATTGCCACACGATTCTCGAACCCGGCATGGTGGTTTCCATGGAACCAATGATCACCATCCCCAACCATCTGCCCGGTGCCGGCGGCTATCGTGAGCACGACATTCTCGTGATCACCGAAGATGGCAATCGCAACATCACGCATCATCCTTATGGTCCGGAGAAGATGATCATAAAACACTAAACCACCGCTCCCTGACTAAACTCATGGCCCGGTCGAAGACCGGGCCATTTTTCCTGATCGTAGCTGCATTCAAGGCTCAACCCATCAAAAAGACTTCACGTAAAGAAAGCCTCACCATGTCCAGTTTGTCATCTCTTCTCGAAATGCGGGATTCAACACTCGCCCTGACACGGAACGGGCCACCAAACCGGACGAGTAATCAGTTCTTCGGCGTCGGCCCGATCACCGATGGCGTTGCAGATGAAGTGGAAGCGCGGCTGCTCCGATTTGAATTTGAACATTGGCTTGAGCAGAACTACCGGAAACTGGACGACAAGGGACGGGATATCGGCCCATTCACCGCAGCTGAGATGGGCCGCTCGATGCACCGCGGCTACCCTGCCGACAAGGTAATCCTCGACATGATGCGCGAGATCCACCGCTATTTCGGTTTCCCCAAAGAAAACCGGATGGCAGTCGGGCTTGGCGGCGGGCACTCGGGGTTTACTGTCTGTGCATTACATCTCATCTCTCCAGCCGATTCCACACAACACATATTTGTCGACACCCCTGCTCCTGAATCTGCCAGCGGCAAGGCGGGTGGATTTTTCCGACAAAGCTGGGGCGCACAAATCATCGAGATGATGCGCCTCACCCCTGGTGGCGATGAAAGCCGACTTCACTTTGCCGGAGATGAGGGCCACATTCCAGAAGCGGACAAGCTTATGTCAATGGGGGTAAAGCTGGTTTTTGGCGTGGGCCACGAGACCACAGGTGCCACGACCTATTCCGATTCCGACATCGAAAACCTTCTGGCATGGATTGATCGCGATCCAACGAACCACCATGCCGTGCTCGATGCCACGTCCCTACTGGGTGCTATGCCGTGGAAAGAATCACTGGTGCAGCAAGTGATGAAGAAGTGCTGCTTCTTCATGCCTTTCCAGAAAGCCATCGGCGGCATTTCTGGTTACTATGTCGCGAGCTTTACACCTCATGCCTTGGCGCTGGTCGAAGCCAATCAGAAAAAGCCGGGCTTTGCCATTCCGCGCCAACTCAAGTTGGCAGCGCCAGTGGATGCGAAACTTCCGCTCTCCGGCGAACGAACTATCGCCATCGGACCGTTCTACGATGCGGCACAAGACAAGATGCTGGGTGGGGTGATCAATACCTATTCCATTCTTGCTTTCGCAGAGACAACCTTTGGCTTGCTGCGCATGGAGAAGCGCGTAGGCGACATCGCGTCACTCAATCGCCGCTCTGCAGCCAATCGCGCGGCAGCGAGCGAATGGGTGGGCAAGAATGACATTCTTGAACTTGGCGTCACCGATCCGTCACGTCGAGGTGCGGCAGTAACCCTGCTCAAGGTGAACGACACGGACATCACCGACCCCGCCGTCCATGCCCGCATCATTCAAAAATCAAAACAGCTGCTCAGCTATGATGGCAATACGCATGTTGACGGCAGCCACGAAACGGGCCTTGATGTGGCACGCTATATCAACGCGTTCCCTGGCACGCCTGGCGACTACCGGGCCTGGATTGGCGGCATACGTCCCGCAGAAGACGTTGACGCGCTTTTTTCCAACATTCGCTACGCCTACTTGCGGGCGAAACTGGCAGTTCTTGAAGAGGAGTTGCAGAAACTCGGTCACAATTTTCCGGTTCCAGAAGATGGGTCTGATGCTTCTCCGAAACGAGTAGACGACCCTGCACGCGCCTACAAGGTGCTGGTCTGCGATCTCGTCGGCTTGCGCTTCGATGCCAACGGCAAGCCCGATCCAACCGAAGTGAAGGCCTATATCGAAGCCAAGGGTGGGTCATTCCACCTGGGGGATCAGGCTGGCCAAAAGTTGCAAGCGGGCAAGATCCATTTCTTCTATCTTCCAGATATTTCCACTGAAGACGAGATCCTGCCGCTGACGAATAAGGGGCAGTACGACGCGGTGATTGCCGCTGCGACATTCCTGCCGAAGAACAGCAGGTTTGAACTGGGTGGTGTTCGCATTGGGGCCGGTACCGGCAACATGAGCTCAGCCTCGTGGGGTGGTGGCAACGGCGCTGGTGGTGAAGCGCCCCTGATGAACACCCCCAGCTTCAACAGCCGCGCCACCGCACAAATGACCATGAAGTCCCTGCTGCGGTTTCTGCCGGACCTGCCTGTTCAGGAGTTGCACCAACTCAGTGTCGCGGGCAAATTTGACACGGGTAAGGACCTCAAGAATTTCCCGACTGAAAAACTGGAGGGGAAGACGATAGCGATTATCGGCTATGGCAACATTGGCCGCGAGGTTGCACATCTGGCCATGGCCTTTGGCATGCGGGTGAAAATCCATGCCCGCCCCAAACATAAGGTCTGGATTGAATCTGAGGGGTTCGAATACTGCGCCAGTGTGGAAGAAGCAGCGAAAGGTTCGGATGTGGTAAGCATTCATACCGGTCTTGGCCCCAAAGACAGCGTGACAGGTCGCTTTGCAAACGAGCGCCTGATTGGTTCCGTCGTTCTCGACAGCCTCTGCACAGGCGCTGTCTTGCTGAATTTTGACCGTGGCGAATGTGTGGATGTGAAGGCATTGGACGCGGCGCTTGCGAGTGGCAAGCTGCGCGCTGCGGCCATTGACGCCGATCTCTTCAAGACACCCGACGGCAACTCAAGCGGGCCTTTGGCACCCTATCTACCGCTTGCGCGCAAATACCGCGACCGGATTGACCTTATCCCCCATGCCGCCGCTGATACTGACCACCCGTCGCGCGTGGCCGGTGCCAAACAGGCCGTAGACCAGATCTTTGACTGTATTCAATTCAAGCACGTTAAAAACCTGAAGGGCGACTTACCCGCCGGTTACTATAATGCCGGGGCAAAGACCGTGCCTGGCGTGGGCAAGGTTACTGCGCAGGTACTGTCGGCTGTGGTGGCGGACAAAGCCACACTCTCGGCCCTGCGCAAGGAAGCTGAAAGCATGGCCGCGCTGTGGGCTGCTTTGGAGACCACATCGCCCAGACAAATACCTGCGCAGGTTAAGCGCCATGGTGCCAAGCTCACGGAGATCATCAACCGCTATCAGTCAATGACGCGCAGGCTGGGTTTATGGGGGCCCTTTGAGGAAAGCTGATCCCCCCGTCAAATTGAGTTGAACAATTCCATGAAACTGCGACGAATGTCCGTCGCGGATGGCCAATTCGCAGACCATCTTCGCGGGGCACTTTGGTTCATGCTAAGTTGAAATCATGAATCGAAATGATTTCAGAAAAATGTTCAAAAGCGCTGGACCCGTTGTTTTGCCTGTCATTCACGTCCTCGACAGAGAACAAGCCGAAAGAAATGTGCGTGTTCTGTTGAACGAAGGCGCAGCAGGCTGCTTCTTGATAAACCATGATTTCGGGGTGGAACAATTCCTTCCCATCATTGCTGAGGTTCGTCAAAAATTTCCGTCTCTGTGGCTCGGAGTTAACTTCCTTGCGACAACGGGCAAGTACGCATTTCCAATTCTCGGAAGAATGAAGGCTGCCGGAATAGTGGTCGACGGCTATTGGGCCGACGACGCCTGCATCGATGAACGACGTAAAATCGGAGAACAGGACACGGCAATCGAAATTGCCAACTCATTGTCAATATCTGGCTGGAATGGCTTCTATACTGGCGGGACGTGTTTCAAGAAGCAGCGTGAGATCGCGCCGGAATTTTACGGTGTTGCAGCACGGCTGGCAACTTCCTTTATGGATGCCGTTTGTACCTCTGGCCCAGCGACAGGCGTGGCAGCTGATACACAGAAGATTGAAACCTTCAGAGAGGCAATTGGTGACCATGCTTTGCTACTTGCATCAGGCGTCACACCTGAGAATGTTCATCACTACTTGCCAAATGTAGACGGGTTTTTGGTCGCGACTGGCATCAACGCTCCGGGTGACTTTTACAACATTCAACCGCGGAAGCTTGCTCGGCTTTTGACGATTGTTCAGACATATGGTGGCATCGCGCAATAGCTGCTCCAACTAGCAAAAGGTATTTCAGCAGTGCTGGCACTACAGGATCGGCAACCAGATTTGACTTATCACTCCCCGTTTCTGTCTGTCAGGACTGACGTTGCAACTCTGTGGGTGCAGGTGATTTGTCGCCGAATGCTAAGTTTGGACGATTGGCTCTTGGTCAAACAAGTGTTGATGGCACCGCTTTTGCACGAACCAGACACCACCAGATTCTCCTGCTATTGAACTCTCATGCTTGATTCAATTGCTCAGTTTCTGGACTGGTTTGGCCTTTGTGTCTTTGCCTTGACCGGTGCACTTGTTGCGTCGCGCAAGCAAATGGACATTGTGGGATTTGCGCTTCTGGGCAGTGTCACGGGTATTGGCGGTGGAACAATTCGAGACCTGCTCATGGGTGCTCTTCCCGTGTTCTGGGTCCAGAAACCAGCCTATCTCCTCACCTGTGTTTTGGTCTCTTGCGCTGCATTCTTTGTCGCCCATCTGGTGCAATCGCGGCAAAGACTCTTGATCTGGGCCGATGCCGTGGGTCTGGCACTTTTCTCCGTGACGGGAGCGGACATCGCACAAGCCCACGGTGCCGGATCGGTTATTGCCATCGCACTGGGTGTTGCAACAGCTACATTCGGGGGCATCATTCGCGATATTCTCGGCGGTGATGTTCCGGTTATCCTGCGACGGGAAATCTACGTCACCGCAGCGCTACTTGGTTCTTCAGTCTTTGCACTGTGCTTACACCTGGGCTTGGCCAAGAACCCTTCCCTTGCTGCGGGCTTCATGGCCGCGTTGGCATTGCGGGCAGCGGCAATCAGTTTTGACTTGTCGCTACCAATTTTTGTCAACTCGGGAGGAAACAACAATCCGTAGTCATGCAGGTCCCAACGGGACGATACCGTTGGGGTTCAGCGCCTTGATCGAATAGTATCCGGCCTTGATGTGCTGCATGTTGACGGTCGCGGCGATGCCGTCGATTGCCAGGATGCGTTTCATGTAGTCCGACAGGCGTGGATAGTCGGCGATGCGCCGCAGATTGCACTTGAACAGACCATGATAGGCCGCATCGAACCTGACCAGCGTGACAAACAGGCGAATATCGCTCTCCGTGAGGCATTCTCCGAACAGGAAGGGACCGTCGGAGCCCAGGCGATTTTCCAATTCATCGAGAGTTTTGAAGACGGCAATGCAGGCTTCTTCGTAGGCCTGCTGGCTTGAGGCAAAGCCTGCCTTGTAAACCCCGTTATTAAGAGTGTGGTAGATGTGCTCGTTGAGGGCATCGATCTGTGATGCGAGGTCCGCAGGATAGAGATCAAGACTTTCGCCAGCGAACGCGCCAAAGGATGAATTGAGCATCCGCACGATGTCGGCTGATTCATTGTTCACGATGGTGTTGCGCTGTTTGTCAAACAACACCGGCACGGTTGCCCGGCCCGTATAATGCGGATCAGCATGGGTATAGATTTCATGCATGAACGTCACGCCATTCAACCTGTCCCGGCCGGCGCCCGGAAAGTCGCCGAATTTCCAACCCTGTTCGGTGAGGACAGGTTCCACAACATCGACAGAGATGACATCATCCAGCTTCTTCAGCTTGCGCGCCATCAGCGTGCGGCTGGCCCAGGGGCAAATCAGAGCCACATAGAGATGATAGCGTCCGGCTTCAGCTTTGAACCCTGCATCTCCTGTTGGTCCGGCTGAGCCATCTTCCGTGATCCAGTTCCGGAACGAAGACTGTTGCCGCACGAAGCGGCCGTCTTTGTCTTTCGCCTGCACAGGCTGCCAGTTTTCCATCCATTTGCCGTCGACCAACACGATATCTCTCCTTCAAACATGTTTTGCCGCGCCGAGAGTTCGGCGCGGCAGAAATTGAACTATGCGGCCTGTTTCGAGGGGGCCAGCGCATAGGCACCGTCACCCAGCAGGGCCAGTGAAGCTTGCACGATGGCCCACATCACCGGATATTCCCAACCGCCATTCGGGTTCGACCAATTGAAGCCGAAACCGCCGTGGCCGAAGAAAGCAGCACCCAGCAGAAGCGGCACCAGTGCAGCAGAAACGAGCCTGGCCTTGAACCCGAGAATGAGCGCAATGCCCCCGGCGATTTCCGCCAGCATGGTCACGTAACCCAACACACCTGGCAGTCCGATGGATTCGAAGTAGCCTGCCGTTCCGGCGGGTGTGAACACGAGCAGCTTGATCAGGCCATGGGCCAGAAACAGCACGCCCGTTGTGACGCGCAGCGCGAGGATGGCATAGGGAGCGGTATTGAGGTTGTTCATGATGATTTCTCCTTTGAAGGTTGTTGATGTTGATTGGGTAACTGATGGAGCGTGGATACAGCCACATATTGTCTTGATAAATACCGAATATCGATAAATACTGTCTCAAAAATGGAGACAATCAACTCATGGACACGCTCGATCGCATGCGGATGTTTGTGGCCGTCACTGAGGCGGGATCATTCACAGCAGCCGGCGAACAGCTGGGGCTTTCCAAGAATCTGGTCAGCAAAGGCTTGGCCGAACTGGAAGACAGGCTCGGCGCCAGGCTTCTTCACCGCACCACACGGTCTCTCAGCCTCACTGACGCAGGCCAGCGCTACCTCGGGCGGTGCAAGCAGCTGCTGGACGACTTTGAGTCATTGGAAGACAGCGTGAACGCTGACGAAACCCGGCTGCGTGGCACCTTGCGCGTAACCGCACCTGCGACATTCGGAGAGTTATACATTGTCTCGTCCGCCGTCGCGTTTGCGCGACTGTACCCGGAAGTCACAATCGACTTGCGCCTGAATGACCGCTTCGTGGACATTGTGGCCGAGGGGTTTGATCTGGGGGTGCGTATCGGCCATCTCTCGGATTCGAGTCTGATGGCGCGCAAGCTTGGCTCAACCGAGATTTGGGTGGTGGCATCGCCAGACTACGTTGCCCTGAATGGTGAACCCAAAAACCCGGCAGACCTTCAACACTTTAATTGTGTGAGAGACACCAATTTCCGCGCGGGGAACGCCTGGCATTTTGTCATAGATGGCGCACCGCAAGACGTCGCAGTTCATGGCCCCATCCTCGTCAACAGTGCGCGCTCAGGGCGCGATATTGCGCTGGGTGGGCTAGCCCTTGCCTATTGTCCGGACTATGTTGTCCGCGGCGATGTGGACGCAGGGCGCCTTAAGCGCATCATGCCTCACGTCCCTACACTGAAACTCCCCATCCACGCCATCCACAGCAATAACAGGCATCTGCCTGCACGCGTCCGGGCCTTCGTAACATTCTTGTCAGAGCGAATGACTGAGTAGCACAGTTTGCCAAAAATCCGCCGACATATAGCAGGCCAATAACGCCAGTTGAACATCTCGCCACTCTGACCTCGCAAGAGAACCAAGAACCCTTGCCGGACACTTTCTTTTGTGCCCGCATTATCCTGCTATTTCCAATTGAAGCGCTCACATCGACATCCGATATTAAACATCTGAGTTTTGCTCGGCGAGCGCCGTCGAAACATTCCCGAAAGCAGGTTTGCCAATGAAAGATGACAACGACCAAAATAGTCCGGGAGGCGGCCTTCGCTCAGTCCGGCAGACTGTGCGGAAGTGCGAGCTGCGAAAGATGGTCCCCCTAGCTGACACCACAATTTACCAAATGGAACAACGGGGTGAGTTTCCGAAGCGCTTTAATCTTTCACCACGCTGTGTCGTCTGGAGCCTGGAAGAGGTTGAAGCATGGATTGAGCAACGACGTATGGAATCGCTAGTTCACTGCACCAAACGCGCGCCTTTCCCTGACGTTCGTCAGCGCAGATTCCGCCCCGTGAGAACTTGAATTCTGCGGTCTTTAAGACATCCTCCAAGAATTTATGAAGTCATCAATGCGCTGGTGTAAGCATTTGCATAGTCGGAGGATACAGCACTGGACTGTAATTTCTTCCTGCAATCCAAGCGTCAATGATATCGGCCCATTCTTGCAGCATATGACGACGCTGCTGTTCATATTCAGCCTTGTTGTAGACGCCGCGAGAGGAACGTCCCTCTTCATGAGCTAGGCATTTTTCAATCCAATCTCGGTTGAAACCTAGTTCATTCAAAAGCGTCGATCCGGTCCGACGTAAGTCGTGAACGGTAAATGGCTCAAGAGGCAATCCTTTTTGCTTCGCGCTTGTGGCAATGGCTGTTGTTATTCGGTTGAAGGTTGCCCGGGACATTGGCGCGTCGGCGTCATATCTTGACGGAAGTAGATACCGAGAATTTCCAGCGCAGGTCTTAAGCGCAATCAAAATATCCAAAGCTTGCTGCGACAGATAGACATTGTGTGCTTTGGATCTCTTCATTCTTTCTTTTGGAATGGACCAAACGGCGTTTTCAAAATCAACCTCGCTCCAAACTGCATCCTGAAGTTCACTCTTTCTCACCATGGTCAACAGAATAAGTTTCAAGCCAATCCGAATAGTTGGCAACGTGGCCACATGCTCGAGTAGCTGAAACACAATGCGGATCTCAGCAGCAGAAAGGGCACGATCTTTCGGTTGAAATGTCGCAATCGATGCAGGTCCTACTTCGTCAGCGGGGTTAGATACCTTTTGTCCGTGCAGGATGGCATAAGCAAAAATCTGTTTGACGATATCGCGGACATGGATGGCAGTCGCGGGCGCACCTCTGTCTTTCACTTTGGCACAAAGCTGCCGTAAGTCATCAGGTGTGATCTCCCCAAGAAGGCGTTGTTTCCAAAACGGCAAAATGTCACGATCAAAAATAGATTTCCGCATAGACCGCGTACTGTCAGCCATAGTTGCATCCTTGAGCCACAACTGGCCCAAGGCTCCGAAGCTGTGCTCAATGAGTTGTTTCCGCCGGTTTCTTTGTTTTTCAAGCGCCGGTGACCGCCCCTCCGCGACCATCTTCCGAGCCGCTGCGCAGCGTTCGCGGGCAATCGAGAGCGTTATTCCGTCGCTACCGTACCGACCGATGGTCAGTGTTTCTCGACGTCCATTAAGACGGTAGTCGTAGCGAAAGGTCACCTTTCCAGTAGTGGCAACGAAGGCATACATACCGTCGCGATCCGCAACCTTGTAAGATTTGTCCTTCAATTTCAGCTTTTTAAGTGCCAGATCAGTGAGCATCGGCATTGCCTCATCAAGCATAGAAATCATGCGTCCGCTGCAGATTCTACCGTCAATCACCGTACCGTCAAACAGAATATATTATTTTGTTATAACAGTAGGTTAAACAGAAATTTATCGCTCTGCTTAGAGTTTTCATCTGTCGGTAGGGTGAAATTTTCAAAGCTCTCGTTGTGACGCTACCGTCGGATTGACCGTCAGCAGGTCTCGCTTGGTGCCGATAGGCGGCAATAGGAGAGGAACAATAAATTATTTTATATCAATATTTTAACGCCAATTCTCAATAGTCAGTGATTGATCTCAACCGCTATTTCATTATTCCCACTCGATGGTGCCGGGGGGCTTGCTGGTCACGTCATAGACCACGCGGTTGATGCCTTTAACCTCATTGATGATGCGCGTGGCGGCACGCCCCAGAAAATTCATGTCGAAGGGGAAGAAGTCCGCCGTCATGCCATCCACTGATGTTACAGCGCGCAGTGCCAGCACGCGGTCATAAGTGCGGCCATCGCCCATCACACCCACAGTTTGCACCGGCAGCAGCACCGAGAAGGCCTGCCAGATCTTGTCATAAAGTCCGGCTTTGCGAATTTCGTCGATATAAATCGCATCGGCCTTTTTCAAAATCTCCAGCTTTTCACGCGTCACCCCACCGGGCAAACGTATGGCAAGGCCAGGCCCGGGGAAGGGGTGGCGACCAATAAAATGTGCTGGCAAACCAAGCTCTTGCCCCAATTTTCTCACTTCATCTTTGAAGAGTTCGCGCAACGGTTCAACGAGCTTCATGTTCATCCGCGCCGGCAAGCCACCCACATTGTGGTGGCTCTTGATGGTGACGGATGGTCCGCCGGTGAAAGACACGCTCTCAATCACATCAGGATAAAGCGTGCCCTGCGCCAAAAATTCTGCACCGCCAATTTTCTTGGCCTCGCGCTCGAACACATCAATGAACAGCCTACCAATGGTCTTGCGTTTTTTCTCAGGATCTACCTCGCCTTCCAGCGCGGTTATAAATTCGTCTGAGGCATCCACATGCACCAGTTTCAGATTATAATGTTCGCGGAACATTGCCACCACATCGGCGGCTTCATTCATGCGCATCAAGCCGTGATCGACCAACACGCAGGTGAGTTGATCGCCCACCGCCTCATGCAGAAGCAAGGCAGCCACCGAACTATCAACCCCGCCGGAAAGGCCGCACAGCACGCGGCCTTGCCCCACTTGCTTGCGGATTTTCTCAATGGCTTCGGCGCGGAAAGCTGCCATCGTCCAATCACCTTTGCAGCCGGCAATCTTCATCACAAAATTTTGGATCAGCTTTGCGCCATCCGGCGTATGCACCACTTCGGGGTGAAACATGGTGGTGTAAATCCGCCGCTCTTCGTCAGAAGCAATAGCAAAGGGTGCATTTTCTGAACTGGCTTTCACTGTGAAGCCCGGCGGCAACTGGGTCACACGGTCACCATGACTCATCCACACTAGGTGCCGTTCACCCACCTGCCACAACCCATCAAAAACTGCGCTGGGCGCAATGATGTCAATGTCAGCACGGCCAAACTCTGCCGCATGGCCGCCTTCAACAACACCGCCCAGTTGCACAGCCGTTGTCTGCTGACCATAGCAAATCGCCATCACAGGCAAGCCGGAATCGAATACACTCTGCGGCGCACGCGGGCTGCCCGCACGCGTCACACTGTCTGGCCCACCAGAAAGGATGATGGCTTTAGGGTGCATGCGCGTGAACGCTGCCTCAGCACTTTGAAATGGCACCACCTCAGAATAAACCCCCATCTCGCGCACGCGCCGCGCAATCAACTGAGTAACCTGAGATCCGAAATCGACAATGAGAATTTGATCGTGTTGCATGGCGGCCATTTAGGGGAGACTGGCGGAGTCTGCAAGCTTGCGGGAGAAGTACATGGACGCTGGCAAGACTTTGCCCTAACGATGATAAATCGGACGAGGAGAATTCCAATGGTCGCACATCTTGGCATCGTTCATTTCAATGCCGCGCGCTTGCTTCATCCGCCCGGTGATCCGCGCGTGGCCGAATTTGTGGATAATACCAAACGCGTGAATGCACTCGCGCAACGCAGCAAGGGCTATATCTGGCACTTGGCTGATGAGGAAGCTTCGGTGACAAACCCAGCCTATGAAGGCACTGGTGGCGACCCCTGTTTGGTCTTCTCAATGTCGGTTTGGGAAAGCTTTCAGGATTTTGAATTTTTTGTGTACAAAACGATCCATGCCTCATTCTTGACACGGCGGGCCAGTTGGTTTGCCCCTTGGCAAGGACCCAACTATGTAGTGTGGGATTTTGAGGGAACAACGCCGGTTCCTACATCAACTGGCTGGGCGAAACTGAAACACTTGGCCGATGAAGGCCCCTCGCCCGTCGCCTATGATCTGGCCTTTGCGCGCAAGGCCCGCGGCCTCACACCAGCAAATCCCACAGCAACTTGATATTCAGAGCGATAATCAAAGCAGCAATGATTGCAGACAGGGCTGTCAGCCAGCGTGGCGCAACAAGCGCCCCCATCTTCACTTTATCCGCCGTAAAAAGCACCAGCGGCACAATGGCGAATGGCAGCTGGAAGGCCAGAACCACCTGACTGAAAATCAACAGAAAGCCTGTGCCACTCGCCCCGTAATATAGTGTCACACCAGCAGCAGGCACAATGGCCAAGGCTCGCGTGATTAGGCGGCGCATCCATGCTGGCAGCGAAATATTGAGAAAGCCCTCCATCACAATTTGGCCAGCCAATGTCGCTGTCACTGTCGAGTTCAGGCCACAGCACAACAAAGCAATGGCAAACAATTTTGGCGCTAATAGCGACCCCACCAAAGGGGCCAGCATTTTGTGGGCATCACCAATGTCAGCAACGGCCGTAACTCCAGCCCTGTTGAAAGTCGCTGCCGCCAAGATCAAGATTGAAGCATTTACCAACAGCGCAAAACACAACGCAAAAGTGGAGTCAAAAACAGCAAATCGCAGGGCAGATTTTTTCTCGGCCAAACTCTCGCCGAAAGCACGAGTCTGCACAATTCCGGAATGGAGATAGAGATTATGGGGCATCACAGTCGCTCCAATAATGCCCAGCGCCAGATAGAGCATGTCTGGATTGCGCACTATTTCTGTGGTGGGCGCAAAACCACGGATCACCCCACCCCAATCCGGGTCGGCCATGGCAATCTGCACCATAAAGCACGCGAAAATCACGCCAAGCAGTGCCATGACAAAGGCCTCGACCCAGCGGAAGCCCAGTTTTTGCAACAAGAGCACAACAAAGACATCCAGCGCTGTAATGATCACGCCCAATTCCAACGGAATGCCAAACAGCAAATTCAGACCAATCGCCGTACCAACCACTTCAGCCACATCCGTGGCAATGATGGCCACTTCGGCGAATACCCACAGAACGAAAGACACGGGGCGCGAATAAGCATCGCGGCAGGCCTGCGCCAAATCACGATGTGCCGCAATGGCCAACCTTGCACACAGCGCCTGCAATATGATCGCCATGATATTGGAGAGCAGTGCCACAAACAAAAGCGTATAGCCAAACCGTGCACCACCCGTGATAGAGGTGGCCCAATTGCCCGGATCCATATAGCCAACAGAAACAAGAAAGCCTGGCCCGACAAAAGCCAAGGCACGGCGTAAAATATTGCCACTGTTGCGCACCGGCACAGTTCGAAACACATCCATCAATGATGCGTCTTGGCCACGTTTTTTCCACTGTCCGGAATCTACGAATTTATCCATGCACAAAGTTTAGCATAGACTAAACCTTGTGCAATAGGCTAAATGATTTCCCATGAAACCTGCAAAACGCCCACAATCTGCAAAGCTCCGCTCCGCTGCATTCAAGCGCACACGCGCCGACCATCAGGCAGAAATTTCAGAAGATTATGTGGAGTTGATTGCCGAGTTGATAGATGAAAAAGGCGAGGCCCGCGGAACTGATATTGCCCTGCGACTCGGCGTGGCCAATGCCACGGTGGTGAAGACCTTAAAGCGCCTGCAAGACCAGGGCCTGGTCACCCAAGAGCCTTACCGCGCCATTTTTCTATCTGCCGATGGTTGGAAAATGGCCGAAAATGGCAAGCGCAAGCATGAAATTGTTGAGCGTTTTTTGCTGGCCATCGGCGTGCCTGAAGCCATTGCCCGCATTGACAGCGAAGGCATGGAACACCATGTGAGCGACGAAACCTTGAAGGCCATGGCGCGGTTTCTGGTGCGCAATCCGGTGAATTGATGCTTCGAGGCTCACTTTGTTCGCACCTCACCATGAGGGGGTTTGTTACGTCCTCACCCTGAGGTGCCCTGCGCAGCAGGGCCTCGAAGGGCCGTTCAAACCGTCTTCTGCATCACCGCCACAAAGAATCCATCAGTCCCGTGTTGAAGCGGCGACAACAACAGCGTATTGGCATTACCGTCAGCTGATTTGGGCGCAACGCCACCCACTGCATGTTTCCACTGCTCCGTATACGGAATAATCTTGAAATCCTTATTCTTGGCGAGAAAGGCCTTCACTTGTTCCGTGTTTTCTTCTGGCAAAACCGAACATGTAATATAAATCAGACGCCCGCCCGCTTTCACCAATCCAGCACCTTGGGCCAGCACATCGCGCTGGTCTTTTTGGCGCTGCTCCAATTGTTTGGGCTGCAAACGCCATTTGGCATCAGGCTTGCGCCGCCACGCACCAGAGCCTGAACACGGTGCATCAATCACCACGCAATCAAAGCCACCAAAGCTCGAAAGTTTTTCCCCTTCATCCGCAGCAACGATTTCGATGCAAGAAGCGCCCGAGCGATTGATGCGTTCAAAAATCGGCCGCAGGCGGTGTTTGTCCTGATCATGCGCAATGAGCCGCCCCTTGTTCTTCATGATGGCCGCAAGTGCCAGGGTTTTGCCGCCAGCGCCCGCGCAAATATCAGCCACAGTCTCGCCCGGCTGAACACCTGACATCAGCGCTGCGATTTGTGAGGCGGCATCTTGCACCTCAAACCAGCCCAAACCATGCGCGGGTTCAACTTCAACATTCACATTGCGGTTTTCAATGCCAGAGCTTTCAATGCGCACGCACAAGGGTGACAAAGGTCCCGCCACCGCCCCATGTTTGCCCAAGGCTTCCAGCACCTGTGCGCGGCTGGCCTTCAAGGAGTTGACGCGCAAATCAATCGGCGCACGCTGGGCCAGTGCTGCCCCTTCTTCCGCCACGTGATCGCCAAAAGCTGCTATCAAAGATGGCTCCAACCACTCAGGATAATCCCCCCGAATAGCAGCAGGAAGATCATCCCGCATCTCGCGTTCCAGCGCCGTCTTTTCGCGCCCACTCAGAACACCGGGGCCAAATTGCTCCGTACACAGCGCTTCAATCTCTGCCGCACTCAAATTCCACACATCGCGCAAGCAACCCAGCACCAGCGCGCGTGGCCGCCCATCGCCCATGCGCGATGCGGCTGTGTTGCGCCGGCGTAGCACATCATAAACCAGCGTGCCGATGGCGTGGCGATCGGTCGAACCTGCAAAGCGGTGCGCTTTGCCCCAATCTTTCAGGGCCTCGGAAGCAGGCCGATGTTGAGTAAAAATATCCGTCAAAATTTCGATCGCCGCGGCAACCCGACCAGCCAAACGCATCTCTTATCCAATCACATAAAAACGAATTGCAAACCACATCCACATTGCCATGACAACAGCAACCGAAGCTAAAAAGAGGCGCATGCGCAAAGGAACATGATTTGAACCTGTGTGTACGACGCTGTGGAAGATTCTCAAAATAAGATAGAGCCAAGACAAAACAACGCCCACCCAGTCAGCTTTGCCGGTCACCAAAAGCAGCCCGCAAACGGCATACCAGAGAGTGGGGAACTCAAACTGATTGTTGAGATTATTGCCGAGTTTGCGCGCCTCTTCTGGCCAGGCGCTGTTATCCAGCGCAATGGCTTTCAACGTGGTCTTTCCACTCATCACAGCAGCAATACGCGCTCGAAGGCCGAAAATAGCGACAACAAGAATGAGCACCACATGCAAGAATATCGGGGCGAGAATCCATTGAGCAATCGTCATCACTCAACCCATCCTTTGATAATTTGGCGCTTCGCGCGTGATCATCACATCATGCGCGTGGCTTTCACGAAGCCCGGCATTGGTGATGCGCACAAACTGCGCCCGTGTTTGAAGCTCGGCAATGCTGCCCGCCCCCACATAACCCATGGCGGCCCGAAGGCCCCCCACCAACTGATGCAGAACAGCGCCAACAGAACCCTTATGTGGCACCTGGCCTTCAATGCCTTCCGGCACCAGTTTCAATTTGTCATTCACATCTTGCTGGAAATAACGATCAGCTGAACCGCGCGCCATCGCCCCCACCGAGCCCATGCCGCGATAGGATTTATAGCTGCGGCCATTGTAGAGATAAACTTCACCGGGGCTTTCATCTGTGCCCGCTAAAAGTGAGCCCATCATCACCACATTGGCGCCGGCGGCCAAAGCTTTGGCCAAATCACCAGAAAGTTTCACACCACCATCGGCAATCACTGGCACACCTGATTTGTGGCCCTCTTCGGCGCATTCCAGAATGGCTGAAAATTGCGGCACACCCACACCGGCCACCACCCGCGTGGTGCAGATAGAGCCAGGCCCAATGCCGATTTTCACAGCATCAGCGCCCGCACCAATCAACGCTTTAACAGCTTCCGCCGTGGCCACATTGCCGCCGATGATTTGCACCCGGTTGGAAATTTTCTTGATGCGCTCCACCTGATTTATCACGTGGATGGAATGGCCATGCGCCGTATCCACCACCAGCACGTCAACACCCGCTGCGATCAAGCGTTCAGCCCGCTCAAAGCCATTATCGCCCGTGCCTGTGGCCGCAGCGACCAACAAACGTTCGTGCGAGTCTTTCGCCGCCAGCGGGTGGTCCGCCGCTTTTTCCATGTCATTGACAGTGATCAGCCCCACGCAATTGAAATCATCATCCACCACCACCAGCTTTTCAATGCGGTGCTTGTGCAACAATTTCTGCGCCTCGGCGCGGTCCACACCCGCCTTCACCGTCACCAGCTTGCGCGTCATCAATTCGGCAACCTTGGTGTTGGGGTCAGTCGAAAATCGCACATCGCGGTTGGTGATAATGCCGCACAGCTTGCCAAACTCATCCACCACCGGAATGCCCGAAATCTTGTGGCGCTGTTTGAGCGCCAGCAAATCGCCAATCGTGGCATCTGGGCGAATGGTGATCGGGTTCACCACCATGCCGCTTTCAAAACGTTTTACTTGGGCCACCTGCTCGGCCTGTTGTTCGGGGTTCAGGTTTTTGTGAATCACGCCCAGGCCCCCAGCCTGCGCCATGGCTATGGCCATTGGCGCTTCGGTCACCGTATCCATGGCGGC